>JBBATT010000134.1:0-6424 GCA_040398605.1 Chakrabartia sp. | reverse complement strand
GATGACGGGCATCTGGTCGACATGATCCCTCGCATCGCACCGACCCCAGAATTGCAGCGGAAATTGCTCGTCGACAATCCGATGCGGCTCTATTGGCCAGAGGAGTTGGGTTAAGCCAACACCTGCGTTTCGACCCAGGCGATGATTTCTCCCCGCCTTGTCTGATCATCGAGGATGTCGGCATCAATGCCCAATTGCCAAGCGGCGCCTGCATCACCCGGGTTATGGATGAGCGTGCGCAGTTTTGCGCAATAGTCTTCCAGTTCCTCGCGATCGGCGAAGAAGTCCGGCCCGACCATGTCATCGGCGTAGAGCGAATAGACGGCCAGAACCTGTTCCAGATCATATTCAGGGTGATACTGGACCGCCCAGACCTGCGTCTTGCCGAGCGGAACAATCGCCGCTTGAATTTCACTATGCGCGTTGGAGGCGAGCAACGTTGCCCCCTCCGGCAGGCGCAGCACTTCGTCATAATGGATGCAGGGCGCATCAAAGACGGGCGGCTTATGCGCGAACATAGGGTGGCCCCTGCCCGCGTCGGTTGGCAAGATCTTGCGCGCAAAGCCGACTTCCTTGCCTTTCGGATGGTATCGCACCGCGCCGCCGCCAGCCATAGCCGCGATTTGAAGTCCCCAGCAGCTTCCGAAGACTGGCAGGCCGGCCTCTGCGGCCTGCTTCAATAACTCGATCTGGTTGGTGACGGCAAAGTCCGTATCATAGGCATGAAGCGCGGATCCCGACACGACGAACCCGTCATAATCGGAAAAGCTGCGCCCCTCCGGGATCGCCCAGTCCGGGTCAGCTGCATTAACGATGTCAATCGCGATATCCGGAAAATGCGCGGTGATAGAGAGCGCATAGATTTCACCGGAGGTGCGGATGCCAAGAGACCGCGCGCGGGCGCGGCGTTCAGCAACATTGCCTTCCATGAGGAGAAGTCTGGTCATAGCGGAGGACATAAAGCCCTCTTTGCCGATGCGAAAGCCCTAGAAGCTGGTGCCGACGGTCACGCCATAAGTGCGCGGCGTGCCCCATTGCTTATAGTCAAAGCCAAAGCCCGATAGATCGATGCCCGCCGTCGTGTAGAATTTCTGCCCCAGATTCCGGCCCCAGAGCGACGCATTCCAGCGGCCATCTGCGGAGCTCCAATCCAAATGGGCATTGAACAGCGCATAGCTGCGCTGCTTCAGGCGCTCCACATTAAGGATCTCAAAAAACTGGCTGGAGGCATAACTGCCGCTGCCCGACAGGACGAGTTTGCCACTGTCATTGTCCATCAGCTTAAGGTCGATGCCGCCTGTCATACTGAAGGTCGGCGCAGTCGGCAGGTCCTTTCCGGCAATGTTGATGCCACTGATGACACCGCGCTCAACCTTGGAATTGAGCAAGCCGATGCCCGTCCGCACCATGAGCGTGTCATTGGCCTCCCAGGTCAATTCCGCTTCTGCGCCATAAATGCGGGATTCGGGGATGTTGATCAGGTTCGCCGCCGCGGTCGCCGGATCGACGCTGATGAACTGCTGGTTGTGATAATCATAATAGAAGGCAGCGAGATTGAGCGTCGCCGCATTGTCCGCAAACTGGCTCTTCAGGCCGACTTCATAAGCGTTGATGGTCTCCGACCCTGCCGACCCTGCCTCGGCAGGTGCGAAAAACGCCTGTGCGTTGAACGAGGGGGACCGATAGCCCCGGCTAAACGTCGCATAAGCCATCACATCGTCAGAGAATTGATAATCAAGGCCAGCTTTGCCCGAGAGGTTGCTCGTTGCGTAAGTCAAGTTGGTCAACGGGATGGGCGTGTCTACGACATCGCCGTCGAGCGCAGTCGCCACCGAGACCAGACCGATCTGCCTGCCTGTGTCCCGCGTAAAGCGCAGACCCGCGCGCAGCGTTAGGGCGTCATTCGCGTTGAAAGACGCATCGCCGTAAAGCGCGGCGCTTTTCTTGGTCTGGTCAAAGCGGTTGGTGAACACACAACTGAGCGGGAACCCGGCCGCACAATCGCCCCCCGAAATGCCGGGGACGCCGTCCTGCTCGGTATCCGCAAAGATGTAAGTCGCGTTGGAATTGAAGACTTTTTCGCGGCTGAAATAGCCGCCGAGGATGAAGTTGGCCGGGCCATCAAAGTCTGACGTCAGGCGGATGTCCTGCGTCCATTGCTTCGCGTTGGCGTCGTAAGACACTTCAAAAACCCGCAAATCCTGCCCGTCAGTATCTTCGAATAGGAACAGCTTGCCCTTGTCGAACGAGGTGATGCTGGTCAGCGTCAGGCCATCCGACAAGTCAACATTACCCGTCAACGACACCGCTGTCGTGCGCGCGGTGCGGCGAATGTCGGAGAGGTTGGACCGGATCTGATAGGTCGAAAGCCCCGCACGATTTGAGGCCAGTGGTTCGGCATAAATCCCGTAATTGCGGGGGTTCTGATAGCTATGGGCCGCACGCAGAACGAAACTCGCTCCGTCGCTCGGTTCCACCAACAGGCTGCCACGCACCGCAAATTCGCGGACAGAATTGAGATCGGGCTTGCCCGGCGTCTGATTGTCGAGCCAACCATGCGCGCGCGCAAAAGTGCCTGCCACACGCAGCGCCGCCTTGTCGCCCAGTGGGGCGTTGACGGCACCGTTCAGATCAATCCGATCATAATTGCCATAGCCGATCGCAGCCGACCCGCTGAACTCTCCCAGCTTGGCTGTCTTAGTGATGATGTTGATCGCGCCACCCGTGGTGTTCTTCCCATACAGCGTGCCTTGCGGGCCGCGCAGAACCTCAATCCGATCAATGTCGAACATCGTCGCGCCAAGGAGCGCGAAGCTGCCCTTATACACCTCGTTATAATAGGTCGCGACCGGGCTCGATTGGTTGAGGCTGTAATCATACATCGACACACCACGCAGCGAGAAAATCGGGGTGTTATCCCCAACCGTCGTGTTCATCTGCAAATTGGGGACGGTCTGCGCGATATCTTCTGCCTGCGTCACATGGCTCGCGGCCAGCCCCTCGCCCGAGATCGCAGAAACGGCAATCGGCACATCCTGCAGGCGTTCGGTGCGCTTATTGGCTGTTACGACAATGTCAGCAGCCTCGCCGTCATTCCCAATATCTTCTGCATAGCTTGCGGTCGGAAAGGCCGCAAAAGCTGCGGCGAAAGCGAAGACCGATGAACCGACGAAACGAGTGACCAAGACCTTCCTCCAAACATCGGCCGCTAGCGCCGCCTAAGAAGCGCGCAACGGGCGTGTGCAGCTGTCCTATCGCTGAAGAAGGGTTAACAAATCTTAACTGAAAGGCCGCTCCTCTCCTCAGAAGCAGCCTAAAAGGGCCAAAATGTAGAACTATCTACACCGGAGCGGTCAATCTTCGTGTCAATTCGGAGACAGTTAGTGACTCAAGCCAAGGAGTGCCCGGTCCATCGCCCCGGCCCAGCCGTTAAGCCGCGACGCCCGCGTGGGTTCGGCGAGTGCCGGGTTAAAACGCTCGACAGTCCCGCGCATGACGGTGGCCTCCTCCAGACCGCGATACAGCCCAGCCCCAACGGCTGCGAGCATCGCCGCGCCAAGTGCCGTTGTTTCCACAAAGGCTGGGCGCTCCACAGGCAAATCGAGCATATCGGCAAGATCCTGCACCATCCAGTCATTTGCGGCCATCCCGCCATCCACCCGAAGTTCAGACCAATGGGCCCCATCAGCGGCAAAGGCCGTCAAGAGATCATGCGTCTGATAGGCCATAGCCTCCAAAGCGGCGCGGGCGACATGCGCCTTTTCGGTCGAAAAGCTCAACCCGTCGATCAATCCACGCGCAGCAGGCGACCAATGCGGTGCGCCCAACCCCGACAGAGCAGGCACAACGTATACCCCACCTGTATCCGTTATGCTTCGGGCAAGAGCCTCAGTTTCTTCTGCCGACGACAACAGACCCAGCCCGTCGCGCAGCCATTTGACGAGGCTGCCAGCTACAAAAACTGACCCTTCCAGCGCATAGGTGCGGCGTCCATCCAATTGCCACAAGACGGTTGATAGCAACCGGTTGCGCGACGTCGGGACGACGCCGCCGGCATTGGTCAACACAAAGGCGCCGGTGCCATAGGTCGCCTTCGTCTGGCCCACAGCAAAACAGCCCTGCCCGATGGTGGCGGCCTGCTGGTCCCCCGCGACGCCGGTAATCGCAATGGCACCGCCGAAATGTTCCGGCAGGCAAGTGGCGATAGGCCCGGCGCAATCAACGATTTCCGCAAGCAGTGATTTTGGTACGCCGAAAATGTCGAGCAGCCCGTCATCCCAAGCGCCGCTGCCCAAAGACATCAGCGACGTGCGCGCCGCATTCGTCGCATCACTCACATGCGCGCCGCCGCTTAGCCGGAAAATCAAATAGCTTTCGATGGTCCCGACCACGAGATTGGGGCCCGCCTCTGCCAACTGCGGCCAGTTCTTCAATGCCCAGCTGATCTTGCTGGCGGAGAAATAGGGATCGAGCAGCAACCCGGCATTGGCCTGCACCTGCGGTTCAAGGCCAGCTTCTTTCAGCGCGGCGCACATATCTGCCGTGCGGCGGTCCTGCCAGACGATGGCGGGGGCCAAAGGCTTGCCTGTCCGCCGATCCCAGAAGACGACGGTCTCACGCTGGTTGGTGATACCAATTGCCGCAATGGCATCCGCGCCACCCGCGCTGGTGACCATCTCTTGCGCGCAGGCGAGTGTCTTGGTCCAGATTTCTTCGGCATCATGCTCAACAAGTCCCGGCGCCGGATAGGATTGCGTCAACGGTGCCTGTGCCGACCCAAGGCACGTTCCGTCCGGCGCAAACAGCATTGCACGCGTCGATGTTGTGCCTTCGTCGATAACCAGAATCCGGTCGCCCATGTCATCCCATCCCCAATGTTTTTCTGGCGAGTATGGCTAGTAGATCGTCCGCTCCAGTGCAATTCCGGACCGCCAAACGAAAAAGGGCGCGCCAATGGCACGCCCCTTCGTTCACTCAACAGAGTGAATTTAGCCGACGAGTTCTTCCGGCTTGAAGAAGTAAGCGATTTCGATCGCTGCGTTCTCGTCCGAGTCCGAACCGTGCACCGAGTTCGCTTCGATGGATTCGGCCAGTTCCTTGCGGATCGTGCCGGCATCAGCGTTTTCGGGGTTGGTGGCGCCCATGATGTCGCGGTTACGCTGAACGGCATTTTCGCCTTCCAGAACCTGAACAACGACGGGGCCCGAAATCATGAACGAAACCAAGTCATTGAAAAAAGGACGTTCGCTGTGAACGGCATAGAAGCCTTCAGCCTGTTCCTTGGTCATCTGGATGCGCTTGGACGCGACAACGCGCAGGCCGGCGTCTTCCAGCATCTTGGTGACCGCACCGGTCAGGTTGCGGCGGGTGGCGTCAGGCTTGATGATCGAAAAGGTGCGATTGGCGGCCATGGCTGGTCGTCTCCATAAAAAGGGGTGGTGGTTGGATTGGGCGCGCGTCTAGCTGTTGCGCCCGGCCGCCGCAAGGGCGTTTTGGCTCAAGGGCCTTCGATCCAGCGTCCTTCGTCTGTCTGTTTCCAATAGCGCCGCTCAATCTCGTCCGCGTTGATCGTCCGCCAAGCGGACCGGGCGTTGTCGAGCGCTTCACCGTCGAAGAAATAGAAAATGCGCGTGATGCTGGAGGATGGTTCCCGCCAGATGCCATCAACATAGGCCAGATTGGCATAGGTGACGGGTCGCTCTTTCGGGCAGGTGAGCAGCACTGGCTGCGCGCCCTCCCGCCCGTGCGGGAGGAAGCTGTCAGGCCGGTACGCCCACAGGGCGCGGTCCAGCCGATCCAGCAACTCCGGATCGTCCGCCAGAATTTCCAGCTGATCCCCGCCCGCCAGAACGCGCTCTGCAATTGCAGGCAAAGCGCGATCCAGCGGGGTGCGGGTCAGAAAATAGAAATCAGCCTTCAAAGTTATCCGCCACGAACCGGTCGAGCAGACGCACGCCAAAGCCTGTTGCGCCCTTATCCCATACCGCACCCGGTTTGGACGCCCAGACCATGCCGGCAATATCGAGATGCGCCCATTTCACGCCGTCATCCACAAAGCGCTGCAAGAACTGCGCGGCCGTAATCGACCCGCCTTCGCGCGGACCGACGTTTTTGATGTCGGCAATCGGGCTGTCGATCAGCTTGTCATAGGCCCCACTCAGCGGGAAGCGCCACAGCGGGTCCCCCGCGGCCTTGCCGGCCGCTGTCAGCTTATCGGAAAGACCATCATCATTGGAGAAGAGACCGCCATATTCATGACCAAGCGAGATGATGATCGCGCCCGTCAATGTGGCAAGATCAACCATATATTCCGGGCTATACTTCCTTTGCACCCAGGTCATCGCGTCGCACAAGACAAGGCGACCTTCGGCATCGGTGTTAATGACTTCGATGGTCTGGCCCGACATAGACGTCACCACGTCGC
>JBBATT010000133.1:0-6457 GCA_040398605.1 Chakrabartia sp. | reverse complement strand
CAAAGCGGTCCTGCATCATGTCTTCGCTGCGGGACCAGATCAGCTGCACCGGCTTGTCGAGCTCGAGCGCGATTTGCGCCGCTTGGACGGCGGCATCGACCTCATGATTGCGCCCGAACGACCCGCCGATCAGCATCGGGTGGAGGATGACATCGCTTTCGGAAAGATCGCAGGCTGCAGCAATCGCGCGTCGGGCGAGGCCGGGCGCTTGGGTCTGCAGCCAGACTTCCAATTGCCCGTCACGCGGAACGGCGGTTGCCGCCAAGGTTTCGAGCGACGCATGGGCGCGAAAGCCTGCGGTATAATCAGACCGAATGAGCTTGGCATTTTCGAACATCGTATCGACATCGCCGATGCGCGCCATCTCTATGCCGTCGGCCTTGAAGGCGGAACGCAACGCTGTTGCGACGAGAGCCGTTTCAGGGAAAGGACCCTTTGTTTCAAACTTTGGACGCGCCGCATCCAGCGCGGTCTGTGCCGCCCACCAGGTTTTCGCCACGACCGCGACCCAGCGCTCTTTCTTGATGACACGAAGGACGTCGCGGCTTTGTGTGGCCCGCGCTTCATCCATAGACGTAAAGCGCGTGTCCCCCAGAGGTCCCGCACGAACGGCGGCATAGACCATGCCGGGCAAGCGGACGTCGGCGGCGAAATTGGCCGATCCGTCGATCTTTGCCGGCGCATCGATCCTTGGCACGGACTGGCCCAGCAGGCGGTTTTCCCGACCTGAGCGCAGGGGCAGCGTGTCAGGTATCTCATGGTCTGCTGCATCTTCAGCGAGGTCAGCAAAGCTCAGCCGGTCATTGCCGAGGACAACAAAGCCATTCTCCGTCTCACAGGCCTGCCAGTCGGCCCCCCAGCGCTTGGCGGCGGCCATGCACAATAGCGCGCGGGCGGCGGCCCCCGCGTCGCGGGCCTGCGCTTCAAAGGTCGAAGGGGCAAAGGCTTCGTCCGTCAGTTGCGGTGGCGGCGGGGAAAAGGGCGTGGTCGGCCTCAACCCCGGCCAACCTACGACGGCCGCTTCATTGCCGTAAAGCGGGTTGATGGGGGCGGGCTCGACGCCCACGGTGCGCCAGTCTGCCCCCAGTTCATCCGCAACGATCTGCGCGAACAGCGTATAGGCGCCTTGGCCTGTCTCCATTTCCGGCACAGCGACGGTGACCTGGCCTGTGTTTGCGACCTTCACATAGCCGTTCAAGACGACCTCGCCGGGCGAGGCGACAAGATTTGGGGCAAATGTCCGCGGCCAAACGGTCCAAGCGAGCAGCAGGCCGACGCCAGCGCCGCCCCCGATTAAAAGCCCGCGCCGCGAAATATGCCGCGGCCGCTCCCCAAACGCACGGATCGTCATCGACCCTGTGATAGGGAAAGCTAAGCCGCCCTGCCAGCCATCAATTTGCGCGACATCGCATCAACATCCCGCATCGCTGAAAAGACAGACTTTTTCAGGTCGGGCGCGCCGGTCTGGCCCAGCGCATAAAGCTGTGCGTAGTACCAATATTGGACGCCAAAGCCTGCGATGGCCTTCACCGCCTTGATGCCTTCCAGCCAGCGCAGCCAGCCGGGCAACAGGTGCAACTGGTTTTCAAAGCGCGCAATTTCATCCGCACCATTGAGTAGCTTGGTGCAGGCATCTGGATCGCCACAGAGGGGACGACCAATGCCAATCAGATCGGCAGCGCCGTTGGACAGCGCATGTTCCATTGCGGCGCGCGTGCGGAAACCACCGGTCACCATCAAGGGCATGGTCTTCAGTTCGGCCTTCATTGCCTTGGCAAAGTCGACAAAATAGGCTTCGCGCGCGGCGGTTGAGGCGGCGACCTTTGGGCGCTCGGCCGGTTCCATCCCGTCCAAGTCCATCATCGCGGGCTGTTCATAAGACCCGCCGGAGATTTCGAGCAGATCGACGCCTTCCGCTTCCAGCCAGCGGGCGACCTGCAAACTGTCTTCAAAGGCAAAGCCGCCCTTTTGGAAATCGGCGGAGTTGAGTTTAACCGAAACCGGGAAGGCCGGGCCAACAGCCGCGCGAACGCGGCGGACCGCCTCCAGCAGGAAGCGGGCCCGGTTTTCAAGGCTGCCGCCCCATTGGTCAGTCCGCTGGTTGGAGCGGGGGCTGAGGAACTGGGAAATGAGGTAGCCATGCGCGGCATGGACCTGCACGCCGGTAAAACCGGCTTCCTTTGCAGCAGATGCCGCCGTGGCAAAACGGCCGATCAGATCTTCAATTTCATCATGGGTCAAGGGAACAGGCTCCCCGAACTGGCCGCCGGGCAGGCCAAGCTTCACCGCCGATGGCGCCTTGGGCGTCTTGTTGACGAGCACTTGCGTTTGGCGCCCGGCATGGCTGATCTGCATCCACAGATGGTTGCCGCCCTCCGTCCCGGCCTTTGCCCAAGCCGCGAGCGCCGCTTTCATTGCGGCGTCGGGTGCACGGTCGATCACGACATTGCCGGGGCGTTCCAGATGATCGCGGTCAATGATAACATTGCCTGTCAGGTGCATACCCGCGCCGCCCAGCGACCAGCGCCGGTAGAGTGTTTGCAAGGCGGGCGTTGGCACACCGTCGGGAGTTGCCAACCCTTCCGTCATCGCGCCTTTGGCGAGACGGTTGGGGAGGCTGGCCCCGCACGGCAGGTGAAGCGGATCTGCAATGGTCATGCGCGCGCCGCGTCCTGCCAAGTTGCGCGATATTTGGCACGCAGGGAGACCTTGTCGATCTTCTCAGTGCCGAGGCGTGGCAGGTTGTCGGCCTCAAACCAGATTTTTTCGGGGACCTTGAAGCCGGCGATGCGATCTTTGAGGAACGTGACGAGGCCGGCCTCATCAATGCTTTGTCCCGGATGGAGGTAGACAACCGCACCGGGCAATTCGCCCAGACGTTCATCGGGCAGACCAAAAACGCAGGCTTCGGCAACAGCGCTGTGCTCATAAATGGCCGCTTCCAGTTCCTGGCAGGAGATATTCTCGCCGCCGCGGATGATGATGTCCTTCTTGCGGTCAACGATGAAGAGATAGCCGTCCGGATCAAGATAACCGATGTCGCCGGTGCGGAAATAGCCATCCTCGGTCATGCAATCGGCGGTAGCGTCGGGGCGGTTCCAATAGCCGGAGAACAAGGCAACCGACCGGATCGACACTTCCCCGCGTTCGCCCTGCGGCACCGGCTTTCCGGCGTCGTCGAGGATCGCCATGTCGACCAGCGGCTTGGAGGGAAGGCCCGTTGAGTTGGGCTTCTCCAGATAGTTGGTCGAAAAATTGCCGGCGCCAATGCCGTTGGTTTCGGTCAAGCCATAGCCAAGGGCGGGCGGTGCCGTCGGGAATTCTTCTGCGATGCGCTTCACATGTTCAACCGGGCGGGGCGCGCCGCCACCGGAGAGGCCCTGCAGCGTCGAC
Source organism: Chakrabartia sp. (assembly GCA_040398605.1). Lineage (GTDB taxonomy): Bacteria > Pseudomonadota > Alphaproteobacteria > Sphingomonadales > Sphingomonadaceae > Aquisediminimonas. The sequence goes on along the minus strand of JBBATT010000133.1, from coordinate 3,064 downwards.
AGATCATATTTGTGCCGGTCGGGATGCGACATCAGCTCAAAGCTCATCAGCGGGACGCCAGTGAAGTTGGTGATCTTTTCCTTCTGGATCAGCTCCATCGCAGTCACGACATTCCACTTGGGCATCATCACGATTTTGCGGCCAATCGCAAAGCTGACCAGCATGACAGGCACTTCGCCGGTAACATGGAATAAGGGCACGCTCAGCAGGGTCGCGTGCTGCGGCCGATCGGCGGAAATGGTGCCGTCTTCGGTCGCCAGTTGGAGAACAACGAGCGCCTGCGCAATATAGTTGAACGTCCCCTGCACGACGGCGCGGTGCGTGCTGAACGCGCCTTTGGACTGGCCGGTGGAGCCGGAGGTGAACAGGATTGTCGCCAGATCATCGCCGGTCATTTCAGGCAGCGTCACGTCCGAAAGGTCAGCGTCGCCTAGAATCGGTGCGAGCGCCTTTTCGAGTTCGGCTGAAATGTCGAGGCCAACGATATGGGCACCGCCCGAATAGCCGACATCGGCAAGGCGCGCGGCGCGCTGGGCGTCGGCCAAGACCAATGTTGCGCCGACGGCGTCGATGCCTTCGGCCAGTTCAGTGCCCTGCCACCAGCCATTGAGGAGGGTAGCGCAACCTCCGGCCATAAGGACACCCATATAGAGCACGATCCAGCTCGGCGCGTTGCGCATGGCGATGCCGATGCGATCTCCGCGCTGAACATTGTGGTTTTTGATCAACGCCTTCGCGACGCGGTCTGCCGCCGCATAGGTCTGGGCAAAGCTCAACCGTTCTTCGCCATCGACGATGAAGGGCGTGTCACCATGCTGCATACAGAAATAAGCAAAATAGTGCGGGAGCGCGGGCGGCGCCGTCGCAACCATCGGGAGATCAACGCCATAAGCCTTGTGGTGAGTCAGCGCCATGGGCGCGCCTTCACCGGTCAGCATTTCAGTTGCCTTGGCTAGGCGAATGTCCAATTCAGACGGCACGCGAATCTCTCCTTTGTCTTATTCCTATCGGTCATTATGTAGGCCCAAATCCTGAGGGGAAAAGCCTTGATCCTTGCGAGCCTTGTTGACGCTACGTCTGCCGTGCATTGGGAAAGCCTTGGGCTTGACCCAGTTGCGGTCGACCTCGGCTTTTTTAAGATCCGCTGGTATAGTCTGGCCTACATCACCGGCATTATTGTCGGCTGGTGGTATCTGGCCAAGCTGTGCGCCCAGCCCGGATCACCCATGGCCAAGCGTCATGTGGATGACCTCGTCTTTTACGCGACGCTCGGCATCATTCTTGGTGGCCGCATCGGCTATATCCTGTTCTACAAGCCGGAGATGATCTCCCAGCCGGCGAGCATGCTGAAGCTATGGGAAGGCGGCATGTCCTTCCATGGCGGCCTTATCGGCGTCATTATCGCGATCCTGTGGTTTGCCCGTGTGAACAAACTCAACTGGCTGCGCATTCATGACTATGTCGTGGTCGTCTATCCCATCGGACACTTTCTTGGTCGCATCGCGAACTTCATCAATGGGGAGTTGTGGGGGCGTGAAACGACGGTGCCCTGGGGCATGGTCTTCCCCGGTGGCGGCGATATCGTCCGCCATCCGAGCCAGCTTTATCAGGCGGGGCTTGAGGGCCTTCTGCTGGCGCTTATCATGTCGGTCCTCTTCTGGAAAACCGAGGCCCGCTACAAGCCGGGCTATCTGGCGGGGCAGTTTCTGATTTGGATGGGCGTGTTCCGCTTTGTGGCAGAAACGGTGCGCGAACCGGATGTCGGCGTCTACGGCCTGTTCGGCATGACCATGGGCCAGACCTTGTGTGTGCCGCTCATTGTGCTTGGCCTCTATCTCATCTTTACGGCCAATGGCCGTCGCCAGCGGGTGGAAAGCGTTGCCGGACAATCCAGCGTCGCCTGAATCGATGCTTCCAGAACCGATGTTGCCAGAACCGATGTTGCCAGAGCGGCTGGCCCGCGCGATCACGCTCGGCGGGCCGATGCCTGTTGCCCGCTTCATGGCGGCGGCGAACGCGCATTATTATGGTACACGCGATCCGCTGGGGGTGGCGGGAGATTTCATCACCGCGCCTGAAATCAGCCAGATGTTCGGGGAATTGGTTGGCCTGTGGCTCGCCGACCTGTGGGACCGTGCGGGGCGACCTGCGGTGCATTATGTGGAGCTCGGCCCCGGACGCGGGACGCTCGCCGCTGATGCCCTGCGCGCCATGGCGAAGGCCGGGCTGACGCCTCAGGTGCATTTTGTGGAAATGAGTGCGGCGCTGCGGTCGGCACAAGCTTCGGCGGTCCCCCAAGCCATCTGGCATGATGATGTGACGACCCTGCCTGACGATGCGCCCTTGCTGGCCGTCGCCAATGAATTCTTTGATGCGCTGCCCGTCTACCAGCTCGTCCGGCGGGGTGAGTCTTGGCATGAACGGCTCGTCGCCTGTCAGGATACGATGTTCCTGCCCATTGCTGGCAAGGCTGTGCCGGATGAGATTGTGCCGGACGCACTTCGGGAGGCCGCCCCCGGCAGCATCATTGAAAGCTCGCCTGCCTCAGTCGCCGTTGTCCGGGCGCTGGCCAAGCGGCTGGCAGACCAAGGCGGGGCGGCGCTCATCGTCGACTATGGCTATGAAGGGCCAGCCTTGGGGGAGACGTTGCAGGCGGTGAAGGGCCACGGCTTTGTTAATCCCTTCGACGCCCCGGGCGAGCAGGACCTGACCGCGCATGTCGACTTTGCAACCTTGGGCGGCATGGCTGAAATGTCGGGGGCGAAGGTCTTTGGGCCCGTCGCGCAGGGGGATTTTCTGGGGCTTCTCGGCATTGCGGAGCGGGCGAGATCACTGGCCCGCGTGCATCCTGATCGGGGCGAGGAGCTGGCCGAAGCGCATCGCCGCCTCACGCACCCGACCGAAATGGGGTCCCTATTTCAGGCGATGGCGCTGGTCGGCAAGGACTGGCCTGATCCTGCGGCAATGGGGTAGTGTCCCTGCCTTACCGTTTGCCCGGAGCTTGTCGACGGGCTGTCCTTCTTTCGGTGAACAGATAAAAGCAGCCCTTCGACAGGCTCAGGGT
>JBBATT010000132.1:0-6481 GCA_040398605.1 Chakrabartia sp. | reverse complement strand
TTGAAATCATCGATATGGACGGTCGCAAGATCGACAAGATCCTCGTCGAAACCGCACATTAGAGAAAACCATGACAAGCCTGTCCGACATTCAGGAGGAATATGAATTCCTCGACGGCGACGACCGTTACCGCCTCCTCATCGATCTGGGGCGCGAACTGGAACCGATGCCCGATGCGCTCAAAACCGATGCGACGCTTGTGCGTGGCTGCTCCGCCAGCGTCTGGGTCTATCCGGCAGCGCAGGACGGGGGCCACCTCCATTTTCTGGCCGACAGCAATGCCGCGATCACCAAGGGCATTATCGCGCTGGTGCTCAAGACGGTGCAGGATGCCCCTGCCGCTGACATTTTGGCGACGGATATCGAAGGTGCCCTCGCCCCGTTTGATCTCAAGAACCAGCTGTCCTCCAACCGGACGCAGGGCATCCCCAACATGATCGCGCTGATCCGCGAAACCGCGGCGCGCGTCGCGGGTTGACAGGGTCTTCGTCCAAGCAGACGGTGGCTGGATTGAATTTGGGGGCACCGCTCATGGCCAGATTGCTGATGTTCCTCATGGCGTTGATGGTTGCGTCCCCCGTGCTGGCCGCGCGCGATTTCCGCATCGGGACGGAACGCTTTGCCGAAGCAGAGGTCCTTGATGCCCGCGCTGTGGCGTCGGTGGACGGCATGCCGGTGCTGATGATCACACTGGCCGAAACAGCGGCCGCGCGCCTCCATCGGCTCACCCTGTCTATGACCGGTCAGCCGTTGCCGGTGCTGCTCAATGGCAAAGAACTCTCAGCCCCCGTCGTGCGGGAGCCCATATCAGGCGGCGTTCTCGAAATTTCTGGCCTGCAAGACTTCCGGGAATGTGAGAGGCTTGCCCGTGAAATCTCCGGGAAGGACCCTGTGCCCGACAGCCTTGAGGACTAGTCAGAGCGCCAGACGCCGCTCCTCGGCAGCGCGCAGCACGTCATAAGCGGCCTGAATCTGGCGGAAGCGTTCTGCGGCATCCGCGTCACCGGGCTTCACATCGGGATGGTTTTCCTTGGCAAGCTTGCGCCAGGCAACACGCACCGCGTCAAATTCAGCATCGACCTCCAGCCCCAGGGCATCGAGCGCGCGGAGTTCGTCTCTGCTGCGCGAACCATCGCCGGGCCCCGCCCAGCCATAATGTTTCGGGTCCTGATAGCCCGATGCGTCACGCCGTTCATTGGCTTCACGCTCGGCAGCTTCTTCGGCAGTCAGTCCGGCGAAGTAATCCCAATTCTTGTTATACTCGCCCGCATGCGTCTCGCAGAACCACCATTTTTCCGGGCTGTTGGGTGATTTTGGCGCCGGCCGATCCCCCGGTAAGTCGCAGCCATGCCGATCACACAGGCGCACCTTCACCGCTTCGCTTTCCGCGCCATAGCCGCGCCAGCGCGGGAAACCCCAATCCAATCTGCGTGTCTGTCGGCGTGTCATAAGAGACCAGTCTAGGCGATTCCCGCTCCGCTTGCCACCGCAAAGGGCGCGTCCGGCATCCGCCCTAAAGTTTGACATATGCGCGCCCTGTGGCAGACCGGACCACGATCAAAACAAGAGGAGGGGTCTCAATATGGTCATCATTCCACGCATTCTCATCGGCATCGGCGCACTTGGTTCGCTTGTTCTCGCACTTGGGCTTTGGCTCGGTGTGGAACAGGTCATGCCAGCACTTGGCCTTTCCACGACCGATCTGGGCGGTGGCCTTGTCGGCAGGGCGACAGTCCGCGCCGATATTGCAGGTCTCTTCGGCGGCATGGGCATCTGCCTGTTGATCGCCGTCATCCGGAGCAGCATCCACTGGGTCAACGCAGCGCTCGTCTTTGTCTGTGTCGCCATTTCCGGCCGCTTCGTTGGCCTCATCATCGACGGCGGCGGCAACGCCGTGATCCAGCCGATCCTCGTCGAAGCAGTGATCATCGCCTTGCTGCTGTGGCTGCGCGTCGGGCTGTCCAAACAGCGCGGCTGACGCGGCAAAGGGGGTCGGGCGACAAAGCGTCCGGCCTCAACTTTATTTGCGATTTGCAGAAATTGGATGCCCCGTGAGGATTCGAACCTCAATAGACGGAGTCAGAGTCCGTAGTCTTACCGTTAGACGACGGGGCATCAGTGAGGGCGGGCAGATAGGTTTTTGACCTGATTCTGTCAACGGGTGCGCAACTTAGGTCGCAAAGCTTGCGGCAAGCGACGTCTGCCCTTAGTCTTGGCCCCAAGTACCGCCGGGCATTTCCCGGACGGAAGTATAAAAGAGTTTGCGGCCAATGGTGGACCAGCCCACCCAGATGCCGCCACCCCGTCGGGAACATGTGGGGACGGGCAAGGCGGCAACATCCAAAGCGGTAAAGACTGCGTGGCGTGACCGCGCGCCGTCCCGCCGCAACTATGCCGCACTCGACCTTGGCACCAATAACTGCCGCCTGCTGATCGCCCGACCAGAGGGCACGCGCTTCACCGTGGTTGATGCCTTTTCCCGCATCGTGCGGCTGGGCGAAGGACTGGCAGCCAATGGCGCGATCAGCCAAGCCGCGATGGACCGGGCGCTGTCTGCCCTGTCAGTCTGCGCGGACAAGCTCGTCAAACGCAATGTCTTCATGGCGCGATCTGTGGCAACCGAAGCCTGCAGGCGGGCGACGAACGGGCAAACCTTTGTCGACCGTGTCTACCGCGAAACGGGCATCAAGCTGGACATCATCGCCCCGCAGGAAGAGGCGCGGCTGGCCGTGCTCGGCTGCCACATCCTGCTGGAGGAAGGCGAGGGTGCTGCGCTCATCTTCGACATTGGCGGCGGATCCACCGAGCTGGTGCTCATTGATACCAGTGGCCCCCACCCCCGCACGCTGGACTGGTGCAGCATGCCCTGGGGCGTCGTCTCGTTGAGCGAAAGCGTGCCACATGACAGCCATGATCCCGTCGCCCGCGCTGCGGCCTATGAAACAATGTGCGCGAATGTCCGCACCACCATGGACGCGTTCACCGCGCGGCTCGCAGGCATGGCGTCAGCAGCGCCGCGCCTGCTCGGAACGAGCGGCACGGTGACGACGCTTGCCAGCGTGTTCCTTGGCCTGACCCATTATGAGCGCAAGCTCATCGACGGTCTGCGCGTCGAAGTGCCCGCGATGCGCGACATCTGCCGCCAACTGGCCGAACAGTCGGTGACGGAACGGGCCAAGCTGCCCTGTATCGGGCCAGAGCGCGCCGATCTCGTCGTGGCCGGCTGCGCCATTCTTGAAACAATTTTTGATGCCTGGCCCGCGCCCTTTGTGGGCGTGGCAGACCGGGGCATCCGTGAAGGCATATTGCGTCAGTTGATGACCGCAGGGGAAAGAAAATGAGCACCAGTTCCGGCGGCAGAACACGCGTCAAAACTGCCAAGGGGCGCAAGGTCGGCTCCACCCGCTGGCTCGAACGCCAGTTGAACGACCCTTATGTGAAGAAGGCGCGTGCCGAAGGGTATCGCAGCCGCGCAGCCTATAAGCTCATTGAACTCAATGAACGCTTCAGCTTTCTCAAAGGCGCCAAGCGCGTCGTTGACCTTGGCATTGCGCCGGGCGGCTGGTCGCAGGTCGTGCGGCGCACCTGCCCCAAGGCGCATGTCGTCGGCATCGATTTGTTGCCGGTCGACCCGATTGACGGCGTCATCATCACACAGATGGATTTCATGGATGACGCAGCACCTGCTTGGCTGACCGACGCGCTGGGCGGGCCAGCCGATATCGTCCTGTCCGATATGGCCGCCAACACCGTGGGCCATCCGCAGACCGACCATCTGCGGACCATGGCACTGGTGGAGGCAGGCATGTATTTCGCCTGTGAGATTTTGCGGCCCGGCGGCGTGTTCGTCGCCAAGGTTCTGGCAGGCGGTGCCGACAATGATCTGGTCGCCGAACTCAAGCGCAACTTTACCGCCGTCAAGCATGCCAAGCCGCCTGCCAGCCGCAAGGATTCGTCGGAATGGTACGTCATCGCCTCGGGCTTCAAGGGCCGCGGTGAGCCGGACGCCGAAGAGGATGCTGGGGATGATGCCGAGGATAATGCCGGGGATAATGACAGCGAATTAACTTGAGCCAAACGCCGCCGATGGTCTTTCTGATCCGCTGTTGATCTGAAAGGAGCCGGTCGCGTGGCGGTCCGCAAGAACCAGCTTTCCAAAGCAAGCAAGGCGCTGCGGCTCATCGCGTCCTTCCTTGATCCGCGCATCTATCTGCACGGCATCAAAATGCTGAATTATTGGAATTATTCACACGTCCAGCCGCTGCGCCGCGTGACCAAGGGCCGTGATCTGGCGATCAGCCCCGATGCCGTTTTTGCAGACCCCGACCGCATCACCATTGGCGACCGCGTCCGCATCGGATCACGCTGTCACATTTGGGCGGGGCCATCGACGGGCCGGATCGTCATTGGCGACGATGTGCTGTTCGGCCCCGAAGTCATGGTGACGGCGGCGACCTATCGCTACAATGATGGGACGCCTGTGACCAAGCAGCTGATGGACGAGGCGGACATCATCATCGGGCGCGATGTGTGGATCGGCGTGCGCGCCGTCATCCTACCCGGCACCCGCATCGGCGACGGCGCGGTGATTGGCGCGGGCAGCGTGGTGAAGGGCGATATCCCCGCCTTTGCGCTCGCTGTTGGCTCTCCGGCCAAGGTCGTCGGCAGCCGGACGCAGGTATTCGAGCCGTCCGACTTGCCCCATTGAGTATGACGGCCAGCATCATCATCCCGCATTACCGCGATATGGCGCGGCTGGACCGCTGCCTGACGGGCCTCGCCCCGCAGGTAGACGGGCTGGATGTGATCGTGGTCGACAATGACAGCGATCTGGATTTTACAGCGATGAAGGCCGCCTACACTTGGGCGCGCTTTGTGTCCGAGCCGGAGAAAGGCGCCGCCGCTGCCCGCAACCGGGGCGTGCGCGAGACGACGTCAGAGATTTTGCTTTTCATCGATGCCGATTGCGTGCCTGCGCCGGATTGGGTCGCGCAATCGATCCGCGCTTTGCCCAAGGGGGATGTGGTGTCGGGTCGTGTCGATACCTTTGATGAAGGACGCGGCCCCCGCACGGGCGCACAGGCGTTTGAGACGGTCTTCGCCTTCCGGCAGAAGGACTATATCGAAAAGCAGGGCTTTGCCGTGACCGCCAACCTTGCGACCACGCGGCGTGTGTTTGAGGCGGTGGGCAATTTCCGCGTTGGCCTGTCCGAAGACAAAGACTGGTGCCAACGCGCCGTCCGCGCCGGGTTTAGCCTTGTCTATGTCGACGCCATGGCCGTCTCCCACCCGACCCGCAGCGACTGGCCCGCCTTGCGCAAGAAGTGGCTGCGGCTGACCGAGGAGAGTTTTGCGCTGCATCTTGCCGATGGCGGGAGCAGGGCGAGTTGGGCGGTGCGGAGTGTGGCGGTGCTGCTGTCAGCCTTGCCGCATAGTGTGAAGGTATGGACCAGCCCAAAGCTCAAGGGCGTGGGCGAACGCCTACGGGGGACGGAGACACTGTTCCGGCAAAGGATCGTGCGCGCGGCGTGGATGGTGCAGCAGGCGATGGGCCGAGGAGGAAGGGCCTAAACGACTCTCCGTCGCCCCGTGCCCGACACGGGGCTTGGCTATTCTTGAGGTTTCCCGTTCGGCATGATGCCCGAATGACTGACGCTGTGGGAGCAGTGCCATCCGGCAAGCACGGGGCGGAACCCGAACGGAGGTTAGCCCAGCCCCGTGTCAAGCACGGGGCGACGTAGGTGGGAAGGATAACCCGCCATCGATTGTCATGGATCTATGGTTGTGCGTCAGAGGACAATCAGCCCTAAACAACGCTCCGTCGCCCCGTGCTCGACACGGGGCTTGGCTATTCTTGCTCTTTCCCGTTGGGCCTAAGGATCAAATGGCTAGACCTGTCGAGCAGTGCAATCCGGCAAGCAAAAGAGCCGTAACCGGACGGCGATTAGCCCAGCCCCGTGTCAAGCACGGGGCGACGTGGGTGGGAAGGTGAATGTATTCAAGCTGCCTAGCCCCATTCCGTTTGGGCTGAGCTTGCCGAAGTCCCGTCCTTTTTCTTTGCGCTGAGGAGACAAGAAAAGTGCAGGGCTTCGACAAGCTCAGCCCAAACGGGGTTGGTTGATATCGCTTCCCTACCGCGTCTTCACATAAGTCCCCGGCGCATCCTCAATCGCCGCGAGCTTGCCCTCACCCGGCACGCGCGCGCCATCGGCCTTCACCGTCTCCGGCGCCTGTTCGGTCAGCCAGCCGAGCCAATAGGGCCACCAGCTGCCCTTGGTCTCCGCCGCCCCCGTCACGAAGTCCGCCAGCGACGCGACCTCCGCATCATTCGTCCAATATTGGTATTTCTGGGCCGAAGGCGGGTTCACCACGCCGGCGATATGGCCGGAGCCTGCGAGCAGGAAGGTGTTGTCTCCGCTGAACTGGTTGCGCAATTCCCACACGCTTTCGGCAGGCGCGATATGGTCTTCGCGGCCGGCCT
>JBBATT010000131.1:0-6601 GCA_040398605.1 Chakrabartia sp. | reverse complement strand
GTTGTCCCAAGTCCCTTCGACCACGTTAAATTTTGCGAATTTATCAAGCGTGCCGTCACCGGTCAGCGACGGATACCACCACCAGATTTCAGTGAAATCGTTGTTCGATCCGCACACCGTCTTATGCTGATTGTCCGGGTCAATGTTCTGGAATACGTCATCCCAGACGGTGCATGGGATCGGCTGCACACCCGCGCCACTATAAGCAAAGAAGTTGCCGACACCCATCCAATAGACTGTGTCAGCCTGCTGCGCCCACGCATGCATGCCGATCAGTCCGCAGTTCGACCCGACACGGTTCGGGCTGTAGACGCTGTTGCCGCCGTTGAAGGTGAAGGCGTGCAAGTCGAGGTCCGTCCAGATCAGGTTGCGGTTTTTCGACGCGGCACCACCGACGCACTTTGAACCCGTAGGGATACGATAGTTGCGCGCGAAGTTTTCAACAGCCGGTTCCCACTGGAAAAAATTGCCGATGTCAGACCATCCAACAAGCATCGGGTCGCGATAGATGCCGATGCCGCCGGTTAGCCGTGCGTCCACACTCGTTCCGAAGGCAAACACCTGCTGCTGAGCCATCGAGACAAACATGCCCTGATTGAACAGGGGGCCGTTCGGGATCACCGCGAGATTTTGAAAACCGCTGTCAGGCTGCCAATAGTAGATGCCGCCGCCCTCTGGGCATGCCAGCAGGATTTCGCCCCAATTGTCTTGTGTCCAGTCGGTTGCGGTGATCGGCGTGCCGGTCTGCGCCGATGTCGAGCTTGTGCCTTTGCCATATGCGCCAAGGCCATATGCGCCAAGGCCGTAACTGACACCGGCCGGTGTCGGACCAAGCGCGATGTAATAGGTGAACCCGGCATTGCCACCATTCATTGGCTGCATATCAGTCGATGAAGCAGATTGCCCAGCAACGATATTGAATTCGTTAACGCTTACAATTGCGGTGACTGTGTATTTCCCTTGAACGACCACACCGCCAACGGTCGTAGCAATATCTAAAACTACAGTGCTACCGACGAACTGCGCGTGATTGTTCAAAGTGACTTTGATCACCGCAGATGAAGCAGTGCTATCGAATACAGGCACCGCGCCGCCGTTTGCCACATTTGCCGTTGCCAGCGCGCCCGCCTCAATCGTGTAACCGCTCGCGCCCGTGATTGTGGCAATCTGGTACGTGCCTGACAGGATCAGGCCGCCGACGCTAACCGGTGTACGGAAATACACCACGTCATCGGTCGTCAGGCCGATGGTGGAGCCGTCAACAATCGCAACAGTCGCATCCCCCGATGTCGTGCTAAAATTCTCCGGTGGGTTCGTGTCGAGTGTTTGCGGCGTGATCTGCATCAAATCGGGCGAAACCACCGTGACGCCCGCTGTGGTCGCCACCGACAGCCGTTTGACGATGTTCAAGTCCTGCCATGCCCAAAGTGATTTAGGCACACCGCTGAACACCGCGCTGACATACTTTGCCCAGCCGCCGAGCTTCTGAAACAGTCCCGCTTTGAACCGCCCGTTCGATGTGAACTGATAGCTTGCCGAGCCCTGCGTGGGCGTCGTCTCAATCTGCGTTCCGGGTTGCAGGGTGACAGCTTGCCAGGGCATCAGACGCCCCCGCCGGTCGCTTCAAATTTCCTCCTATTTTCCTCGGTGGTCGCGCCCGGCAATAGCGCGTCATAAACGCCCTTCCAACTTAGCGCCATGGCCTTGTCATCGGCCTGGCTACCAAAGTTCCGCATGTAGCCGCTGATGAACACCATCGCGGCGGCAAATGCGAGGTCGCCGAGATACGTCCACAGCCAGGGTGCCGGGTTCACCGCCGACAGATTAGCCGGCCGCGCGGTGCCGATGCACTCAAGCTGTGTCGTGCCGCCGGGCGTCGGACCAAGCAAGATGATCTGATCGGTCAGCGGCGCCCACTTCGCCGGCACATCCGACACGCTTGCGGCGATGCGGCTGCTATAGATGGCCTGAAACCATTCACGGCTTATCTTCTCAAGCGGCGGCCGGTCGTTTCCGGTCACGACGTTGACTTGCTCGAGGATCGTAAATACGCGCGGAAGCGTGAACCGCTGATTTCCGGCAGTTGTGAACCCGGTTTCGTCGGTGACCGTGGACGATAGAAAATGCAAGCCAGGCTCACGATAGATCAGACCTTCAGCCTGATCGATGATCGTTGGCAGGATAGCGACTAAACCAGCGTTCGTTGCTTCGATGTTGGTTTCGGCAACTAGCGCAGCAACAAACTGACTGTAGTTCATCCGTGATAAGCCTTAAGCATTGCAAAAATGACAGGTGCAAGCGATGACATTGCACATGCATCGTGACCGGCGTCCACACCGGCCGCCACCATCGCGTTGATAACATCCTCATCGATGCGCAGGTCTTCCGGGTGACTGATTGCCACGCCGTCGCTGTCGTCGGTGACTTCCCCAGTTACGGACAAACCCTCGGTTTTCTTCTTTGCCATTGTGTTCGTCTTCACTTTAAAATTCACGTTCAACGTGTGGTCGGTCACACTGCTGTCATACCTGTTAAGACCAGTTGCCAATGGCTGCAACACCGTTCGTACCAATCGGCCAGCATCGAAAAAATGAGTTGCGTTTAAACGTCGGCAAACCACCCGGAGCAGCAGAAAATTGAAACTGCGGGATGATCGTTCCACCAGCAGTTAAACGCATAGTTCCGCGCAGCCATATGATTATATTTTCTGTCGCACTTGTGTTTGCTGCGGTCAACGTCACCAGAGTTGCAGCAGATGCCACAATCTGCTGTACGTTTGCCAGGGCGTTGCCTGTCGGATTCGTCACCTGTGCAAGATAGTCTATTGATATAAACGAGGCGGTTCCACCAAATAAAACACCTGATGTGTGTGATGTGGTGCCAGCAGAACGCGAAATATAATAGAACGCTTCGAATTCATATGTTGTTGAAGCAGTAAGCAGCAATGTATCCTGTAACGTAGAAAATATAGGTTGTGCTGTGTTAACATCGGTTCCGGTGAAATCTGATGCTAACACACTGATTTGTTCGGCATTTACTACTTGACGACTTGATGCAACAGAAGTTGCATAAAAACTTACGCCGTCGAATTCAACCGCCCCTGCTGCGGCAGTCGTCAAATTCGTGCCGGATGTCATCACGAGCGGTGCTTTTGCCGTCGCACCGGCCGCAAGCACGATACCGCCGCCGGCAACGGTCAACGTATCCGTGTTGTGGGTAAGCGTCACGTCACCAGCATTGAAATTGATCACGCCGCCGCTGGCAAGGAACAAGTCAGACCATGCCGTTCCACTCACACCCAGCGCTGTGCCGTCATTCGCTAACGGACGCACTGGACCACCATTGAATGTATAGGCTGTGGCCGCACCAGAAAAATCTAGCTGGTTGGCTGCGTGCGTGATCGTCACGTCACCATTGTTGAAATTGATGACGCCGTCGGTGGCAAGGAACACATCACTAAATGACAGCGTGGCAGAACCGAGCGCCGCGCCGTCGTTCGCACCCGGCAACAGCGTTGTGTTAATCGCCACCGATGCCAGATTTGATAATGCAGCGTTCGCACCGCTTGCCGCTGACGCCTGAAACGTCGGCAGCGCGCCCGCACCGTTCGATGTCAGCACGTTACCAGCGCTGCCGAGCCCGGCGATTGACTGAAACGCGCCCGTGCTTGTCGTGCCACCACACAGCACGGCATAGGCTGTCGCGCTCGACAACCCCGTGCCGCCATCGGTCACAGGCACATCTGTGCCGCCAGCCCGGTAGATCAGGTTGCCTTCAACGGAGATGTCACCCGCACTAACCCGCTCAACTGTCGTATCAGTCGCGGCGCCGATGTTCACGGCAAGAAACTGCGGGCTGTCTCCCGTCCCCAAGCCAAGGTTTGTTGCAGCCGCGGCCGCCGTACTCGCACCCGTGCCGCCATCGGCCACAGCCAGATCGGTAATCCCGGTAATCGTGCCGCCCGTGATCGCCACCGCAGTGGCCGCCTGATAGGCCATAATACCAAGCGTGACCTGCACCGATGTGGCCGTTTGCACCATCTCGATAGCGCCACCCGCAGCCGTCGAACCGGCCGGCAGATCGGTGATTTTCTTATTGACCATGGTCGCCTACTCAATAATACGGGTGTCGCCGGCTTCAGTGATACGGGTGTCGCCAGCTTCAGTGATACGCAACGAAGCCGGTATCGTCAAATCAGCCACCATTGAGGATACACCCAAAATCCCTGCGCTGATCTGCTTATCTGTGGTGTGCACCAGTGTCAGGTCAACCAGCAGGATGGACGTGACCAGCAGGTCGGCACGCACTTCATAATCTTTGCGCTCGTCAATTTCAAACGGTTCCGGCCGCGTGTCGAACACCGGAGGCGGGTCTGGCGGCAGAATGATGGCCCGCAACTGTTCGTTGGGGATATCCAAGCACATCGCGCACACCAGTGTGCGCGTCTGAACCATGCCAGTACCGGCCCAAATGAACTGAAACGACAGGTCACTGTGATTATAGAGAAAGCCACATCTATCACAGATCGCAACCGCTTGCGGTGCGTTCGGCGTGATGTTGGCCCTCCCGTGCTTGTTCACTTATCGCCCTGTTTTTCTTTGGTAGGTTGCACCACCGACTCAACCGTAAACACCGCCTCGATTGTGATTTCTGCCATTAGGCTATCCCTACAGTAAGCTGACCCGACAAGATTTTCAGGCTATCACCGATGGCGACGGTCTTCGACGTGACGGCCACACTCGCCATGAGGTTGCCAGCCGTGATGGCGTCGTAGATTGCAACGAAATTCACGGTCGCGCCACCTGTGGCCGAATTGGTGAACGTGATGTCGGCCGTACTGGTGGCGGTTCCCGATGCTGACGCGCCCATGCTGGTTGTGATGGCCTGCCGGTTCGCCGAACCGGTGATCGTGCTGATGTTTTCCGAGCCCGCACCCTGCGGATCACCGTTGAACGTGGTGATGTAGCGCGTTGCGACGGCTGCCGGCGTCGTCTTACCGGTCAGCCAATCGACTTGAGTATTGCGTACCGTTGCGACAAACGCCGGCATAATTCATAATCCTTCAGAAGTAGAACAACGAGGCTTGAAGGCTTCCCGTAATGCCCGCAAACAAACGAGCACGAAACCGCTCGTTAACGTTAAGCGACACGCCCGGCACTGTTAGATCAAACGTAGTATTCGCCGGAATGATTATTGCCTGACTATTCAGGTTTAGTGTGTTTGCCGCATTGCGGTATTCCAGAATTATGATAGCCGCCACCGTGGAAGCAATCACACACGTTACTGCGGTTTGACCACCGACATATGCGCCGGTATCAACGATGATCGCATCCGTTGCAGGGTTCGTCAGAATTCCGCCTGTTACCCATGTCATAGGACGATCTCCTTAGAAGGCCGCCACTTCGGCCCACACGCATGTTACCATGAGTTGGCCAGTACCGGCCACCGGCCACACCGTGCGATTGCGGATCACGAACCCTTCGTTTGCCGCAAACACCAACGGATGATCGCCCGATGCCATGTCAAAATCCAAGTCTATGCCATCGGTTGTCGGTGAAATCGTTTCTTCCGTACCTGTCGCTACGTTGGTGCGGTTGGCCTTGCGGATCGATTGCACAAACGGATTTGCATCCACCGTCAGCGTACCGCCGGCAAGCGCCGCCGTGCTGGCAATGCGCAGATCGGTCATCAGCGATGTAGCCATGCTGGTCCGGCATTTCGCATTGTTGCCGGTCGGCGTCAGCGCGGTGCCGCCGGTATGCGAAGCGGAGAAAGACCGGCCCACATAGGCGTCAAAGCTGGTTGCGTCGGTGAGGGTTGCAGCGGTGAACAGCGTCAGCGGCAGAAATCGGGTCTTGAGCCTGAGCAGCACGCCAAGCCTGGTTGCGTCGCCCCAACGGAAGGAATAGACGACGGCGCCCGCCGCAAGCGCTGCCGGCAGGATGCCAGTCACCGACGACACGCGATAATGACCGAATGCACCATAATCAAGCGGTGTCGCGCGCACCCGCTGTGCACGAAACACCGTGCCGTCAACTTCCGCAACCGTGCCGCTGTTGCCCTGGATTTGTATCGCCATCTCAACTCCAATCCCATCCGACCGTCCATTGGCCGTAAATCCGCGTTCCCTGACCGCCTGTGCTATTGAACGGATCAGGCGTGTTTGTCGGCTCGTTCAACTGGCTGGTGTTCACACCATAGATCGTGAATCCCGTGCCCGGCACGATATCGGCGGCGAAAACTTGGAACGTCTCGATCTTGTGTTCATCCGCCGAATGATCAGCGGTGGCAAGTGGATAAATCCATGCGTGGATGACCGAACCGGCCACAATCCCGGTTTGACCGGTGACCGCAACGGACGCGTCCGATTTGCCAGGGAATGCACCGAAATTCAGAACCGATGTTCCCACGTTATTGCCTTTCCAGGCCATCGCACTGGTGTCAACGAAGCTGGCCGATATTAGCTGGACAACGGTTGGTTGACCAGACATCGCGCTGGTGTCGGCCAGAGCCGCAGTGAGCGCCTGACCGCGTACCGCCGCCGCCGACATCGCGCTGGTGTCGGCCAGAGCCGCAGTGAGCGCCTGACCGCGTACCGCCG
>JBBATT010000130.1:0-6609 GCA_040398605.1 Chakrabartia sp. | reverse complement strand
TGGTGGGAAGGCGGCATTTACGAGAATGAGTATGTCCGCGAAGACGGCATCTGGAAGATCAAGGCGCTGCGCTACTTCCCCTTCTGGCATGGCAGCTTTGAAGACGGCTGGGCGAAGACGCCGATCGACTATATTCCCATGGCCAAGACGTGCTTCCCTGAAGACCCGCTTGGTCCCGATGAACTGATCTCGCCAGCCCCGCGCCTGTGGCCCGCCACAGACACGATCGAGTTCCACTACCCGCATCCCGTGACCGGTAAGCCCATCGTTGTGGACAATAGCCGCGCCCGGGAGGGGTATCGTGACTGACCTTCAGACACTCGACCGGGTGCCCGGTGTCGACGCGAAGATGGACTATCTCGTGCCGACATCGACGATCAACCGTCGCTTCTGGGCGCCGGGGAAGGAGTATAATACCGGCATTTATGAAACCTACGGCGTCCACATCCGCAATGCGCGGCTGGCGCCGGAGCCGTTCGCGCTCGACACGCACGGATTTGCGATTGCCAGTTTCCCGACGGCAATCACCGACTGGGACGCCGCTGCAGCCGGCGATTCAGACTATGCCGCCGAGGTCATCGAGATCGTCAAAAAGATGACCGGGGCGGACACTGTGCTGACCATGGCCGGACAACTCCGGACGTCTGGCGAGACGGGCGAAAAGCTCCAACCGCCTGCCGCCGAAGCGCATGTCGACTTCACGCCGGACTGCGCAGACCGAGTTGCCGCCCGTGTCTATGAAGGCAAGATGCCAGGTGGACCGGGCTATGACCGCTACATCTGCTTTAGTCTTTGGCGTGCGCTTTCCCCACCGCCGCAAGATTGGCCGTTGGCGCTGTGCGATTTTCGCTCTGTGCCGGAACATGAAGGCACGCCCAACACCAAGGTTGATGTCGATGAAATCCCAGAGGGCGACGCGCTGTTCGCTCACATTCCGGGCGAAGACCAGATGGCCGCGGCCAGCATCTTCACCCACAACCCGGATCATCGCTGGTGGTATTTCCCGGACATGACCGATGATGAGGTCATCTTCATTAAGTTCCATGACAGCGACCACAGCCGGGCTTGGCGGGCGCTTCATACCGCGTTCCACGACACCAGCCGCACCGACGCCAAAGAACGCCATTCAATGGAGTTTCGCGGCGTTGCCTATTTCAGCAAGAAAGACGCCTGATGTATTCAACACTCGAAACCCCGCGTCTCGAATTCGCGTTCGAATGTCGGCTCCAGTTCACGCGGGTCTACTCGATCCCCGATATCCATAATGGCGGCTTCCGGTCCGCCGTTCTCGTCGATCAGGGAACGTTTGAGGGGCCGCGCCTCCGTGGGAAAGCCGTACCCAATTCGGGCGGTGACTATGCCCATTTCCGGGATGACGACACGGCCGTGTTTGATGCGCGCTATCTACTCGAGGTGGATGACGGCACCATCATCTACATGCAGAACAAAGGCTATCTTTGGGGCCGCAAGCCAGACGCGATGCAGCGCCTGCGCGCCTGGGCATTTGAAGACGGCCCGCCCGTTGCCCATGAAGACTATTATCTACGCGCCCAGCCGACCTTCGAAACGCCCAAGGGCAAGCATGACTGGATGACGCGGCACGTTTTCATCGGCGTGGGTGAACGCCGCCCCGACGGCAATTTCGTCCGCTATTTTGCGCTAACTTGAGATTGGGATGTACCTTCCTCTCCCCAAACATCAGAGCCTAACTCATAGGAAAACGGGGACATCTCAACCGAAAGCTCAATGTATCGGTAATCGCTGGTTCAAACCATCGATGAGCGCGGCCAATCCATATTCAAAGGCTGTGCTCGTATCGACCATGGAGGCAATATAGCTGCTGGCCTCGGCACTTTGTTCATAGATCACCCAGCCCAGAATGAAGCTGGCGAATGTGCCTGCCGCAGCGACAGCATCTTCGGTCGTGGCGCCCGCCGCAACCAATGGCGCCACCAGCATCGGCATGACCCGATTTCTAATGATCTCACTCGGCGGGGCGACTGCGATAATCCGCCCACTGTCCCGATGTGAAAGGAAGTTGCGGCGCTGCGTTCGGCCGACGTCGAGGAGCCAATCCTGCCAGGCTTCTCCATCCGCTGGATTGCGGACACTTTCGGAAAGCATCCGTTCAACCATCAGGCTGTGGAGGGCTGTCATGCTAGGGACATGCCAGTAAAGCGCCGGGCTTTTTACACCCAGCTCGGCAGCGAGCGTCCGGCTGGTGAGAGCATCCACTCCATCCTTTTCGACGAGCGACCAAGCGGCGTCCACAATCACCGCCGGGTCCAGAAAGGAATCCTGCTTTCTGGGTCTGCCAACGGCGCGCTTCTGTAATGGCTCCACCTGAATGCCTCTCCCTTGACTCTGCGTCTGACTCTAAATTATCAATGATAAATAAACAAGAGAATGAAGCCCCAAGGAGAGGCGAATTGAACATCTCAAAAATCGATGCGCCACGCTGCATGGTCGGCGAAGGTCCAGTTTGGGACGTGGCCGAGCAGGCGCTCTATTTCATCGACATTCTCGGCAAGAAGGTTCTGCGGTTCGACCCGGCAAGCGGCGAGACACGGAGCTGGGATGTGCCGGACATCATCGGATCAATGGCCATTCGCGCAGGCGGTGGCGCCATCGTTGCGCTGGCCAATGGCGTCCATACGCTCGATTTTGAGACAGGCACATGCACCATGCTCGCCTCGAGCCCGGATCTGAACGACCAAGTCCAACTCGCCGATGGCAAGGTGGATCGGCGCGGGCGCTTCATTGTCGGCTCTTCGGATCGCGGCATGAAGGACGCTCGGGGGAAGCTCTATGTGCTTGACCCAGGGGCAACGCAGTTGCGCGCGATTGATGATGACATTTTCCTCTCCAACGGCCCTTGCTGGTCGCCGGATGACAGTATTTTTTACCACGCAGATTCGATCCGCAAGATCATCTATGCCTATGATTACGACATCGAAACAGGCACGGTTGCGAACCGTCGGCCCTTTGCCAGCACCGAGGATTTGGGCGGGATACCCGATGGCGCCACAGTCGATGCCGATGGGCACATCTGGAGCGCCATCTGCGAGGGTGCCAAGCTCGTCCGCTTCCGCCCCGATGGCAGTATTGAGCGCATCGTCGAATTCCCGCTCAAGCTGCCGGGCAGCGTGATGTTCGGCGGCGCGGCGCTCGACCGGCTGTTCGTCCCAACGCTCAGCCCGGCCTTCATGGGCCGCGAGGCGGACCCGCTAGATGGTTCAACCTACGTCATTGATGGGCTGGGTGTGACGGGCTTAGCCGAGCCAAGGTTCGGCGGATGAAGACGCCGCTCCCGCTCCTGCTGGTCACCGTTTTCCTCAACATCGCAGGGTTCAGCCTCATTCTGCCGTTGCTGCCCTTTTACGGGACGGAATTCGGGGCCTCCTCCTTCGCGGTCGCCTGTCTGTTTGCGGCCTATTCACTTGGCAATATTGCTGGCGAAATCTTCTGGGGTCGGCGTTCGGACGCGATGGGGCGGCGGTCCGTCCTGATCATGACGACGGCAGGCGCGGCGCTCAGCTATGTCGCCTTTGCATTTGCTCCCGGCTTGATCGCCGCGATCCTGATCCGCATTGTCAGCGGCTTTTTTGGCGGCACCCTTGGGGTCTGCCAAAGCGTGATTGCCGACATCACGCCCCCTGAAAGTCGGGCGAAGAACATGGGATATTTCGGCGCCGCGTTTAACCTTGGCTTTGCGCTTGGCCCGGCAATTGGGGGCTTACTTGCATCGCCGGAAGCGGGCCTGGCGGGCTTTCGCGCGCCCATCTTTGCCGCCGCCGCCCTTGCCGCTGCGGCCTCGCTCTGGGCGGCACTGGCGCTGCCCGAAACCCGGGCCGGCGGTTCAGGCGTGCGCGCTACACCCAGCTATGGTGAAGCATTTGCCTTTGTGAGGTCACAGCCGCTGCTCAAACGCCTGTTCCTCATCGCCTTTTGCGGGATCGCAGCCTTCGGCTCGATGGAGGCTATTTTCGGCCTATGGACACAAGCGAATTTCGACTGGAGCGCGCACGAGGTTGGTCTGACCTTCCTGGCGGTCGGCGGCACTGGCCTGTTGGTCCAGACGATCCTGATTGGACCTTTGGTTCAGCGCTATGGTGAGGCGCGGGTGATCGTCGGCGGACTGTGCATCTTGATCTTGGCCATCGCCTTGCCCCCAATCATTCGCCTGCCGGTCGCTTCAGTAATGCTGATGGCGCTGATGATGGCAGGCCATAGCCTGACCTTCCCCAATGCAGGCGCCCTCGTCTCACGCACGACCCCGCCGGACCGGCAAGGGAGCGTGATGGGCCTGAGCATGGCGTCCAACGCTTTGTCGCGGATCGTTGCCCCGCCGCTCTTTGGCCTGCTGTTCGGGATAAGCGCCGACCTGCCATACTATGTCTGCGCGTTGATGATTGCAGCGATGCTCCCCGTCGCATGTGGCGTGGTGCGTATTCGGGAGAGCCAAGCATGACCAGTTTCAATCCAGCCGCCTTCCGGGCGTTTGCTGCGGCCATTGGCACCCAGTGGGTAATGACCAGCGCGGATGACCGCATCTCTTACTCGGATCATTTTGCGGCAGACGAAAGCAAGCATCAGCCTGCCGCCGCGATTGCGCCGGCCACGGCGGAGGAAGTCCGCGAAGTCGTTCGCATCGCCAACCAGTATAGGGTCCCGCTCTGGCCGATCAGCCGGGGCAAGAACTTCGGCTATGGGGGTGCGGCTCCGGTCATGAAGGGCGCGGTGGTGCTTGACCTGAGCCGGATGAAGAAGATTGAGGTTGATGCCGAAAATGGCACGGTGCTGGTTGAACCGGGCGTCGGCTTTTTCGATCTCTATGATTATCTGCAGCAGCGCAAAATTCCGCTTTGGCTCTCGGTACCGGGCAATAGCTGGGGCTCGGTTGCAGGTAATGCCCTCGATCGCGGCGTTGGCTATACCAGCTATGGCGATCATGCTGCGCGCATTTGCGGCTTGGAAGTGGTGTTACCCGATGGTGATCTCGTGCGCACCGGCATGGGCGCGATGGCCGACAACCCGAGCTGGCAATTGTACAAGCCCGGTTTCGGGCCGAGCTGGGATAGCATGTTTTGCCAATCCAATTTCGGGATCGTCACCAAGCTCGGCCTGTGGCTGATGCCTGAGCCTGAATCTGTGCAAGGCCTCGATTTTGAATTCGATAAGCCTGAGGACCTCGGCTGGGCGATTGACACCATCATGCCGCTGCGTCGCGAGGGCGTCATCCAGCAGTCGCCCTCGATTGGCAATTGGTTGCGCTCCGCCGCTGTGATGACAACGCGCCAGCAATGGACAAAAGACAAAGGGCCGCTGGACGACAAGGTGGTCGCTGCCATCCGCGAGAAGTTCAAAATCGGCTGGTGGAGCGTGCAGGTGCGCTTTTATGGGCCAACTGAAATTACCGAGGCTTCCCTGCGGGTGCTTGAAAAGGCGTTCGACAAGAAGCCCATCCTTTCGAAGAAACCCGCGAAATGGATCCGGGGCGATCAGCCGGAAGGGTCTCCGGTCACCGGGGTTCCGGTGAGCTTCCCCCTCGCCAACGCCAATTGGCATGGCGGACGCGGCGGGCATGTCGGGTATTCGCCCGTTCTCCCGCCCAAAGGCGACCTCGCGATGGACCAGTTCAAGCGGACCTATGACCTCTATTCAAAGTTTGGGATGGATTATCACGCCAGCTTTGCGATGGGTGATCGCAGCCTGACCAACGTCAACCAGATCCTGTATGACAAGGACAACACCGACATGATGGGGCGTGTCGACGCGATGTTCCGTGCGCTTGTCGCCGATGCGTCCGCGCATAAATATGGGGAGTACCGCACCCATATCGAGTATATGGACCTGGTTGCGGACAGTTATGGTTTTAACGACCATGCGCTGCGCCGCCTGAATGAACGCGTTAAGGATGCGCTCGACCCCAATGGCATTGTCGCGCCGGGCAAGAGCGGAATATGGCCCAAGGCACTGCGGGGAGAACGGTCATGAAGCGGGCAGTTCTCGCCGCGATCTTGGTGCTCGCCGGATGTTCTGACAAACCGGTCGCCAAAGCTGATGGCACGAAGATTGAGAATGCCTTTCACGGTGCCTTGCAGGACCGGTCATCCAAATCTCCCCCTGAGGCTTTGTTCGTTGAAAAATGCGGCATGTGCCATCGCCAGATGGGGATGGGCACCGTCATTCTCGCGCGCCGGATGGACCCGAAGATAGCGATGCTTGAGGCACGGACTGATCTGACGGCTGATCTCATCACAGCTGCTGCGCGCCAAGGCATTGGCAACATGCCCCGTATCTCCCGCGGGGAGGTGAGCGATGCGCAACTGGCTGAGATCACTAGTTATCTTGTGAAGACGAACCAATGACGGGGCCTTGATCATTGGAGATTGGTTGCAGTTGAACTGCCCCAACGCAAGTCGTTGGAGAGGTTAAAGCTTAGCCGATATCTGCAGGCGGCAGCAGGGCACATTCTGTCTGCACAATTTTGCCGGCCCGCGTTGTGTAAAAGATGAACTGGCGCATTTCGAGGATCTGGCCTTCCTCCATGGGTTGGAAGGCCTCCGCGCCGTTGGCCTCAAGCGCATCCTGTGGCAGATCACGAAG
>JBBATT010000129.1:0-6644 GCA_040398605.1 Chakrabartia sp. | reverse complement strand
TTCCGTTTTCTGCTGCAAAGGCGATGGTGGCGAGCGGCTGCTTGAGCTCATGGCTCAGCGTGGAGGCCATGGTGCCAAGCTGTGTCAGCCGGTCATCACGGGGTGCGTCCCGACGTCCCTCTGCGCGGCGCATTTCGACCACGCTGCCGAAGCGCCATTGGCCAGGACCTGCGTTTCCGCTGGCAAATAAGCCGCACCATCTGGGTCCGGCTGGGGTTTCCGCCCAGAAGCAGTTTGCCAACAGCTCATCTGAGCGGGAATCCTCAAAGGTCCGCGCATCAACGCCGCGGATGCTCCATTCGGCGATATGCGGAATATCGCCTTCCCCTCGGACGGTCATACTCAAGCGTTCGCGCGCAGCATCCCAGCGGACGTCCTGTCCCGCGACCACCGCGCCTGCGGCGTGCATGGCGCGGATGGTGGAAAGTGTCAGGCGTTCGCTGCGTGTGGGGATGCCAATCAGAAGGCGGATCCGCTTGGTGATGAGCGCCCGAAATTCTCGCAGCAAGACAGACACCGGGGCCTGTTGTCCGATGGCTGTCTTACTGTTGTGCTTTCGTGTCGCGCCCATCTACCGGTCAGATGATTGGCGCATTCTCGGCGCTGGCGAGCATCGCAAGCATCCGCTTTGATGCGTCTTCGGTCAGAGCAACAAAGATTCGGCGGGCGTCCGTCGGATCCGTCCAACGCTTAAGCAGACCGCGATCAGAAAGTTCACGAATCTTGCGGATGGCGGTGGACGCCGGCACGGACGCCGCGATTGCGACGCTCGTCACCGATTCCTGACGGTTCTCAACGTGCGCTGCTGTCAGTTCCAGAAGGATGTCCCACGATGGATCGGAGAACAGATCCCCTTCAAAATACTTCTGACGGTTGCGGCGCGCCTTGATGATCGATTTAAGGACAGCAGGATGCACCGAATTGGGGTTGCGGATCGAAGCGGCAACATCTTCATCAGACGTGGCCGTCTCTTTATCCTGAAGTCCCAGCTTGCCGATCAGAGCGTTCAGCGATTCCTGGATGTTCGCGACAGACTCGACGACCTTGGTGTCGGAATTTGTTTGCGCCTGAGCGGCAAGCCGTTCGCTTGCGCGGTCCAGAGCTGCCTCGTACATTTCGCGCGTGACAGGCTTGCTCAGGAAGTCGACGAATCCATCCTGCATCGCCTGCACGGCGAGCTCGATCGACGGGTAACCGGTCAACAATATGGCAACAAAATTGCGGCCATTCCGGTTCATTTCACCAAGCGATTTGATTAAATCAAGTCCATTTCCTGAGGGGAGGGACCAATCGGAAATGACCAAATTGATGTCGTGGTGCTCGTTGAACGCAACCTTTGCCTCCTCAGCCGAGGCCGCAGTCCGGCAGCTATAGCCCAACGCGTCAAGCAGGTCGGCCTGCTCGACAAGCAGATCCCTGTCGTCATCGACAAGAAGGATATTGAGCGCCATTGCCTGAGCGGGCTTGATAGTTTCTTTCAGCATAACGTCCTGTTCACCCCACCGTAAATTGATCGCATTGATACGAACTGTCTCATCATGGTCCGATCTCCTCTCCCCGGAACGGACCTGATTCCTTGAGAGTTACTGGCTTTTGGGTTCATGACGAAACGGAGATAGTGCCAGATTGCCGCAATTTGGCACAGTTCTCTTAAAGCAATGTTAAGACTTTGATGACCCATCCATGCTAAATGCTGGACTGCCATCAACGAAGGCTTCAGTTGGATTGGCAGGGTGTGAAGGGTGGCCATCCGCTGCCGTTAACACCATAAGTTTGGGGTGCTGCGGCACCGGTGGGATAGTCGATTGAACAAGGGCAACACCTTAAAGGCGCGAGTTTCGCTCCAGGACTGGTTCTGGCGCGCGCTTTTTCGGTCGGCTGTCATCCCGCTGCTTGTTATCGAAATAAGCTTCCTCACCGTTTTCTGGTTCAGCGGCCGGCTCAGCTACGACACCAACATCAACACGGTGCAGGAAATATCGCACAGCTACCTTGAAGACATCGCGACCCGCGAGGCGTCGACTATTTCGGAAACCCTAGGCGGGGTCTCGAATTTGACGACCGTGCTAGCGCGGCAGACGCGCACAGCATTGCAAACGCCGGCGAAACCGACGGCGGCGGAGCGGGCGCGCTTTGCTTTTGATGCCAACGGCGCCTTTCGCACCATTCGCGACAACGGGACAACGGCGTCCTTTTTTAGCGGCATCGAGCCGATTGGTGACGCCGCTCTGGAAAAGGTTTGGCGGACAGGGCGGCTCGACCCGCTGATGGCGGACATCAAGACCAGCAATCCGCTGGTCTCACAGATCTATTTCAACAGCTTTGATAGCTATAATCGCATCTATCCCTACGTTGACCCGTCAACCTATCCCGCCCGCATGGATATCCCGAAGTTCAATTTCTATTACGAGGCAGATTCAGCGCATAATCCTAAGCGCAAGGCTGTTTGGACCGACGCCTATATCGATCCCGCCGGGAAGGGTTGGATGGTGTCCTCCGTTGCTCCGGTGTACATGAGCAACCGACTTGAAGGCGTTGTCGGCATTGATGTGACGATACGGTCTATCGTCGACCACCTGCTCGCAACTGATCTCCCTTGGAACGCTTATGCGATGCTTGTCGGGCGCGACGGCACGATCATTGCGATCCAACCTGCAGGCGAAAAGGACCTTGGCGTTCGGGAGCTCAAAGACCACAGCTATGCCAAAGCCATTGAGCAGAACACGTTCAAGCCCGGCCAGTTTAACTTATTGAAGCGGGATGATACCCGCGCGCTCGGCAATACGGTGTTCGACAAGGGGCGCGGCTACGTCCATTTCAAACTCCACGGCTCAGATCGCATTGCCGCCTTCGCGCAAGTGAATGGCTTGGACTGGCACCTGATTGTCGTCGGCAGCGAATCCAATATCAATCAGACGGCTGACAATCTGCGGGCGCAGTACACGCGCGCGTCGATTATCATGCTCGTTATCCTCGTGCTTTTCTATCTCGGCTACTTCGCGTTCCTCTATGTGCGGTCACGCCGGATGAGCTATGTCGTTGCCCAACCGCTCGAGCATTTATCCGGCGTCGTCGAAACCATGACGCGTGGTGGGAAGGACCCGGAGTTCAGCGGGTCCGAAGTCGAAGAGATTGACCGGTTCGGCATGCATCTCATCGATGTGCATCAGAAGCTGTCTGCTGCCGAAGCGCGCAGCCAAGCGCAGGAAAAGCTTGTGGCCGCAGCCCTTGAAAAGGAACGCGAAGACAACGAAACCCAGCGCCGCTTCATGCGCGTGATGAGCCACGAAATCCGCACACCGCTTGCCGTTATCGATTCTAGTGCGCAAATTCTGGAACGACGTGCCAATGATCTGGAGCCGACAGGCGTTATTGAGCGCGCCCGAAAGATGCGCCGCTCGACGGGACGTATTGCCGGTCTGTTGACGCGCCTTGTTCGTCTGCTCGATATTGATAGCGGCAAGGGCAAGGCGCCAATGGTGCCGGTTGATCTTGGCAAACTGATTGCCGAAGTCTGCAGTGAATTTACGGCGACGGGCGCGGGCCGCACCTTTAATGTTGTCGCGGAGCCAGACCTTGTTGTGCTCGCTGATCCGGAGTTGATGCGCCTGACGCTTATCGCTGTGCTGGAAAACGCGGAAAAATATTCGCCGACGGAAAAGCCGATTGATGTCCGTGTTGAACGCAAACAGTTCAACGCGATCATAACGGTTACGGACTATGGCAGTGGTATTTCGGAAGAAGATAAGCCGCATATTTTCGACCGTTTTTATCGCGGGGCGAATGCAACCGGCACAACAGGCTCCGGCATCGGCCTTCATCTGGCGAGTGTCTTTGCGACCACCAACCGGGGTGAAATCCGTGTGGCAGACGGGGAGGACGGCGGCACCTGTGTGTTCCTTCGTTTCCGCCTTGCCGGCGGGTCGCGCAAGTCCAAGCGTCCAGAAGACACGCGCCCAGAAGACAAGCCGGCAGAAGAGGTGACAGAATGACCGACGCCCGCATCCTCATCGTCGAGGACGAAGAAGCTCTCCGGCTCGACCTTGTCGATTTGCTGGAAGGCGAAGGGTATGATGTGCTTGATCGGGGGGATGGCGGAGAGGCGATTGCCGCTATTGAGCTTTATCGCCCGCGCCTTGTTGTGTGCGACGTCCAGTTACCCAGTCTTGGCGGCATCGGCATCCTAAAGGCCGTGCGCAGTTCGCGCATCGCATCACCCATCATGATCATGATGACGGCCTATGGCGACCATGAAACCATTGAAACACTGCGCAGCCTTGGCGCGAAGGAATGCCTAATCAAGCCAGTGTCATTTGAAGAATTGCTGGCCGCGATCGAGCGCAATCTCTCGGGCGTCGTGGGGGTAAAGACCCCCACCGCGCCTGCTGTCACACCCTCTCCCGCGGTTCCAGCGGCGTCGCCCGCCGCCGAAGCGCCTGTCATTTTGGTTGTCGAAGATGAAACCGACCTCGCCGAGGAAATGGCAGAGCTGCTCGACAGCTTTGGCCATGTGGCGGCCTGTGCTAGCAGTGTCGACGCGGCGCTTGCAAAGCTCCGCCAACATCCGACGCTAAAGGGTGCGCTGGTTGACTTGGCGCTTGGCACAGAAAGTGGTCTAGACCTGATCCGCCGTGTTGCAGAAGATCCAGAACTTGCCGTGCGCCACATCAAATTTCTGGTGCTGAGCGGGCGGACACCTGACGCCCAAGAAATTTCTGCGCTGCCGATCGCGCCTTCGGGCTGCCTGTCCAAGCCAGCGCGGGTTTCCGATATTGTGAACTTCGCAAACGAGCTTTGAATCGTGGCGCGTTAGCGCGCAGCAGTCCTGCCAACGTCGTCGAGCCGTATGGTCAAGATAGGGCGTGCGTGGTCTGCGTATACGCTGTGTCTCATCTGCACCGCGACCCTTTGAATGGAACCAAAGCTATCCACGATGATAAGGTTGGCTGTCCATAGCGAGCAGCCGATAATCGCGGCGAGGTGAACATAATCCAGCAGCGTCGCGCGTTCGGCTATCCTTTGAAGACGCGTGACTTTGCGCAACATCCCTGGTTCCTTCGGGCACAGCCCAAAAAAAGGACGCAGGTGGAAAGGATCCACCTGCGTCATGACTGTCATTATGCGTAGTGACAAGATTGTGCGACCCGAGCGCGGCAGAACCACGCTCAGGCCTTCTATTTCCGTCTTTGGGCGCACGCGCTCAACCGGAAGCGATACCAGTCTGGTGGGGCTGGCGCAAACGATGGCCTCGCAACGAAGGAAGCCGCTGCTTTTCCAGCATTTTGATTGAGTTAGGTTCCCGTCAATTTGGCATCGAAAGTCGGCCGCTGGCCCTAAAGGTCTGAATCGAACAGTCCGGACTGGGGGGCGTGGGTGCCCGGCGGCGAGTCGGTGAAGCCCGAAAGGGTGACCCCTAGAAGCCGCACGCCTTGAGGCAGCGGCATCAGCCCGTTCAAGAGGAGCGCCACAATGTCGCGGATGGTGTCGGCATCATTGACCGGGCGGGAAACGGTGCGGCTGCGTGTGAGGGTCCGAAAGTCCGCATAGCGGAGCTTGAGCGTCACCGTCTTTCCCGCAAGATCGCGCCGACTGCAATGGCGCGAGACTGTTTCAATAAGACCATGCAACTCGGCCATGCAGGCTTCATAAGTTGTCAGGTCGTTGCGGAAGGTTGTTTCGCTGCCAACAGATTTGCGTTCCTGATTGGGGTTGACTGGACGGTGGTCGATGCCGCGTGACGCCCAATAATAATATTGGCCTGCTTTGCCGAACTTGAGTTGGAGGAAATCTAGGCTGCGGGCACGCAGATCTTCGCCGGTGATGATGCCATAGGCTTCCATCTTCGCGGCTGTCGCGGGTCCGACCCCATGGAATTTGCGGACCGGCAGCGCGGCCACAAAGTCGGCGCCCTGTGCTGGCTTGATGACGTAGAGACCGTCGGGCTTGTCCATGTCCGAGGCGATTTTGGCGAGAAACTTGTTGTACGATACGCCAGCCGATGCCGTAAGCGACGTCTTCGCTTTGATCTGCGCGCGGATGGCCTCTGCGATGCGTGTGGCGGACGGCTCGCCTTTCAGGTTCTCAGTCACGTCCAAATAGGCCTCATCCAGGCTCAGCGGTTGGACGAGCGGCGTCCAGGACAGGAAAATGTCGCGGATCTGTCCGGACACCTGGCGGTAGACATCAAAACGGGGCGGCACGAAGATCAAGTCGGGGCAGAGCCTGCGTGCCCGTGCGGAGGGCATGGCAGACCGCACGCCGAAGGTGCGGGCTTCGTAACTGGCAGCGGCGACAACTCCGCGAGGCCCGCCACCGCCGACCGCGACGGGCTTACCCCGAAGCTCCGGCGCGTCGCGCTGTTCGACCGACGCAAAAAAGGCGTCCATGTCGATATGGATCACCTTTCGGATATGCGTCTCGTCCATTTTTCCCGCCGGCCCAATCGTTCTTTATTTGTTCCCTAACGCGATTGCGGTGGGCCGTCAAAGGGGTGGCTTAAAGGGATTTAGGCGTCTGTCTCGGTGGCTGGGTTTGCGCGGACGATATGGTCGAGCACGGCGGCATGAAGAGCAGGGCGGAAGGCCATTCCAGCTTCACCGTCTTTTGCCCAGACAATCTCTGCGTCAAAGGAATTATAGTTGCCG
>JBBATT010000128.1:0-6726 GCA_040398605.1 Chakrabartia sp. | reverse complement strand
GTTTTGATAGAGGTCGGCGCGGTGAGCGCGGCGGGCGTGGCTACGACAAGCGTGACAGCTTTGGCGACAGCGGTGGTGGTTTTGATGGCGGCTTCGGCGGCGGCGGTGGTGACCGCTTCGGCGGTGGCGGCGGAAACCGTTTCGGCGGCGGCGGTGATCGCTTCGGCGGCGGCGGCGGTGGCGGCGATCGTTTCGGCGGTGGCGGTGATCGCTTCGGTGGCGGCGGTGGCGGTGGCGGCGGTTTCCGCGGCAGCCCGCGTCCGCAGATGCCGGCACAGGTCGTTGGCGAAGGCAAAGGCGTCGTCAAGTTCTTCAACGGACAAAAGGGCTTCGGCTTCATCGTTCAAGATGGTGGTGGTGAAGACGTGTTCGTCCACATCAGCGCAGTCGAGCAGGCCGGCCTTGCCGGTCTCGCCGAAGGCCAGCCGCTTGGCTACACGCTCGTAGATCGTGGTGGAAAGATTTCCGCAACGGATCTCGTGATCGATGGCGATCCGCTTCCGGTTGAAGATCGTGCGCCGGCTCCCCGTCAGGATCGTGGTGGCTTCGGCGACCGTCCAGACCGTGGTCCCGCCCGTGTTCAGCGCACGCTGACCGGCGAAACCACAACGGGCACCGTCAAGTTCTTCAACTCCATGAAGGGCTTCGGCTTCATCCAGCGTGATGATGGCCAGCCAGACGCATTCGTCCACATCTCCGCTGTTGAACGCGCCGGCATGGGCTCGCTGAACGAAGGTGATCGCGTGAAGTTCGACATCGAAGTCGACAACCGCGGCAAGAATTCGGCAGTGAACCTCTCGTCTTCGGACTAATTGGTTCCAACCGTTAGAGATTAAGGGCGGTGCCGAAAGGTGCCGCCCTTTTTCGTTGGGTTCACACCATCGCCGTCATTGCGAGCGCAGCGCGGCAATCCAGACAGCGCGGCACTCCAGACAGTTCGGGAGTGAGGCGCCCATGGATTGCCACGGCCACGTCGTGACCTCGCAATGACGGGGAGAGCGAACCCCCTTGGCATAACGGCGGGGCTTGCGGTCCACAGGGCGGCGTGTCAGCTTCGGCCCATGTGGCGACGCCTCCTCCTCCTGCTGGCCGTGATGGGCGTGGCGCTGGCCGTCATCGGCTATCGCAACGCGCAGGCAGACCCCATCATCCGCCGGGCGACCGTCTCGCTGCCCAATTGGCCGCAGGGCGCGCCGCCCATGCGGGTGCTGCTCCTGTCCGATGTTCATGCGGCACGCCCTGATATGCCGCTCTCCCGCGTGGCGCGGATCGTGGATATCGCCAATGCGCAGAACGCCGACGCCATCCTCATCGCGGGCGACATCGTCAGCGAACGCTGGTTGCAGCAGAAGGTGCCGACCAAGGATGTGATCACCACCCTCGGCCGCCTGCGTGCGCCGCTGGGCGTCTATGCGGTCTATGGCAATCATGATCACTGGCGCGGGCAGGCAGAGGTCCGCCGCCAGCTGCGGGTGGCCGGCATCACGGCGCTGCGGGATGAGGCGGTCAAGGTCGGCCCGATCACGCTGGGCGGGATTGACGACAGCACGACCGACCATAGCGATTTTGAAGGCACGCTCAGCAAGATGCGCCGCGAAGGCCCGCGCCCGATGGTCATGCTCAGCCACGGCTTTGACTATTTTAAGTTCATGCCGCCTGACCTCCCCCTCCTCCTCGCCGGGCACAGCCATTGCGGCCAGATCACGCTCCCCTGGGGGCTGGGGCCAAAGGTCCCGTGCGGCGTGGTGCGGGGGAAGGGCAAAGAGATGATCGTGACCAGCGGGCTGGGGACGAGCCTAGTGCCGATGCGCTTCAACGCGCCGCCGGATATGTGGGTGGTGACTTTGGGGCTGTGAGGGAGCGGCTAAGTACTTGCCCAAGGTGGTAAAGCGTCCAAAAATGACAGCTCTTCGCGGAGGATAGGGTCTAGTGCTTCAGGCAATAGTTGGCGGAGTAACGTCCACTCAGGGGATCGCTGGTCTGCCTGTTCGGGGGAACTATGATCCTGCATGTGCTTCCACACCGATGGCTTAATAAACGGGGCTATTGCTGTGCTCTTGATTAGATGCGTGATCAGGTCGGTGAAGCGAGCAAAATCTCCATTGTTCAAATAGGTGTTCAATAGCGCTGAAATGCTATTCTGCTCGCTGGCGTAATTGACCACCTTGCCTTTCGCGGCGGTCGCAACAATTGAGAACGCGGTTGCGACTAGCAGGCTTTGAGGCCTGTCGAGCCCGCAGATTGGATAGTAGCGGTCCTCCCAACTACCCAATGCTTCAAACCAAGGTTGACGCAGATCCTTGATTGTGGCGAGTTTTGGTCCAACTATGCGGTCCTCGTAGTAAGGCACCTTCGAGCGAGGAATGGTAAGTTCGTCGAACCTAACCAATTCCGGCGGCTCGAGCTTATCTTGGGCGTTCTTCAATAAGCATGACAGCACGAGCGTTCTCTGCTCTCGGGAAGCAACTATTGCTTTTTGATCCAGGACGAAAGCATTTCCTCGATGTCGACGGATTACATCCCGGACGCTTTGTGAAAGGTCGACATTTGTTTCGAGGCCAAAAAGGATCCAGATAATCGGGATTCCCTCTCGTTCGTAATGTTTGCAACGCGCCGAAATTTCCGTTTGGAATGTACCCGACATCTGAAATTCAACGGCGAAGCTCCCATATCCTTCCCATTCGACGTAAACATCTGGAAAGCGGCCATATTCGCTCTCCGTGGGGGGCAGGTACTGGTCAACGCTGTGTGAAATATGCCTCGGATCTAAAGCAACTAACTCGGCCACTTGCTCGCACATGTATCGGTGAAAGTTCGATTCTTGCCGACCTTGGTACTGTGCGGCTCTTGCATCGTCGGGCCGCATAGTGGGTTCATGCGCCCAAGGGCAAGTTGGGTCTCCGCCCGAGTAATGCTGGAAAAGCGGACGAGGCACGTTCTGATGTTTGGAAGACCTGATATAGACCGGGCTTTCGCAAGCCATGCATTTGGCTCGAAGCCCATCTTTTCCGGACCGCCGATCAGTGATCCGGTCACGCATGAGGCCCCAGCTATCATCGGAGAGAGCTAGCAGCTCTTGGGCTGTTATAACTCCGTACAGGTCTACAATAGACGCTTCGACGGTGCGCTGAGGTCTGCGTGCCATCCATTCAATGTAAATTTTCAAAAGAACATTTCAAGAACTTTTTAGCAAAAGTTAGATTGATTAAATTTGATACGCCAAACTATTGATAATTAATCTGAAAAAGAATTTTCGATACTTGTTTTTAGATATGATTTTTCTGCTTTTTGGACTTCTGCGGGTCGCTTCACCCCTTAACAGACTCCCCCAAGAACCAAGCCCGCCGCTCGGCTTCATCGGTCCAAGTGTCCACGATACCAGACGTTGCATTGTCTTTCGCTTCATCGACCAAGTCTTTGAGTTCTTTCAGACTTTCAACGAGTAAGAGATTGTCGGCCTGCAATTCGCTCAGCATCGCTTTGGCGTCGAGGTCGGTCTTGTCATTGTCCTTGATGCGGGAAAGCCGCGCCACTTCGCCGATGCTGTGCAGTGTTGTTGCGCCCTGTTTGCGGACGCGTTCGGCGACGAGGTCGGTCGTCGCGATAATCTCGGCGGCGTGTTCGTCCAGCATCAGGTGAAAATCCCGGAAGTGCGGGCCAGAGACGTGCCAGTGGAAATTCTTCGTCTTCATGTAGAGCGCGAAATAGTCCGCCAGAACAGCGTTGAGCGCGTCGATATGGGTGCGGTTGGGCATGTGGAAATCTCCCTTGGTTGCTGGACAAGGGGTATAACGCATCTGGCCGCCCTCATGTTGCGAAGCGTCTTTGTCTGACTGATCGCTTTTCTAGATTAGTTCCAGCGCATGGAGGGCGGAGAAGAGGCCGGCGATCAGCAGCAGGGCAGCTGAGATGCGCCTTAGCAGGGCCAGCGGCAGGCGGCGAAAGTCCTGATCGAGCAGCAGGGGCAGGCACCCTGCCGCCATCACACCCGCCAGCCCGCCAAGTGCGGCCAGCACAGGCGCATTGCCGCGGGCTGCAAAGGCAAAGACGATGAACTGGCTATTGTCCCCCAATTGCGTCGCCAGATAGCGCCAGAGCGGTGCGCCTTTGGGGGCGTCGGCCATCTGGTCTGCCTTGGGCCGGAACAGGATCGTCGCGCCCGCCATCAGGAGCGCAAGTCCGAGCAGGAGGGTGCGCGCCTCATAAGTGACGAGCGGACCCATCAGCGCGCCCCCCACAGCCCCAATGGCAAGGCTCAGTAGCGTGGAGAGGAGAAGCGCGGCGCACAGGCCCCAGGCGCGGCTCTGAAGGGCATGGCGTGGGGCGGCATAGCTTTCTGTGGTCAGCTGGACCCGCCCCGCCATTTCGGCGAGCAGGCAGGCGACGAACGCCGGAAGAAGCGCCTCCACCCGCGTCTAGCCGTGGAAGCGCTGGCCCAAAGCCGCGAGGTAGAGGCCGGACATATCTTCACTGCCGGTATCAAGGTGGACGGCATCGCGCATCGCCTCAAGGAAGGGGCGTGCCGTGACAGCACCGCCCGCTTCGCCCAATCGGTTTTCCAAAACATGGGCCAGTTGGGCGACTGTCGCGAGGCCGTGTTGGGTGGCGGCCCGCCGGATGTCGTCAATTTCCCCTGCAATGCGGTGCACGGGCCAGCCGGAAAGGCTGCGGGTCACAGCATCGATCCGGTCGGCAATGTGCGACCGATAATGGAAGGTGGCATCAAGCCCGAATGTCTTTGGCGTCGTCATGGGCAGTCCCCTGTTCGGGCTTGAACCCTAACGACAGGGTGTTACGAGGCCGTTACCGGCACATGGATTGTGCGTCAGGCACGGCGCGCGCTTGACAAACGGTGTCGCCTCGACCATTTGCCGCGCCTTACCGCGTTTCCGCGCGATTCCATATTAGCTACAAGGGTTTTAGGGTCATGGCCAAGCCGACCACAGTCAAGATCAAGCTCGTCAGCTCGGCCGACACGGGTTTCTTCTACGTTACGAAGAAGAATCCGCGCACCCAGACCGAGAAGATGTCCTTCCGTAAGTACGATCCCGTCGTGCGCAAGCATGTCGATTTCAAGGAAGCGAAGATCAAGTAAGCCGGGCCGGGCGCGCAATCGCGCCTGCCCGTTTGCTTTTTTCCGACTCTATCGTTCTCATTATGCCAGCTCAGGCTGGCATGTCGTGCATACGCACCGACAAAATCAAGTCCGTCGCCCCGTGCCTGACACGGGGCTGGGCTCTGCTTGCGTGTTCCCTTTCAGCTTGATACCCGAATCGCCGAATCTCTGCGAGCAGGGGTATCCGGCAAGCACCGGTCGACCCGACCGAGCTTAGCCCAGCCCCGTGTCTCGCACGGGGCGACGCGGACGGTGGGGCGAATGTGTCAAAACTGCCTAATGAAGCGCCCGGGCGTCCGCCAGTTCGGACAACTCATCGATGCTCTGCATGAACCGCGCAAGCGTGATCGGCTTTGAGACAAAGGCGTCGGCGCCGGCTTCACGGATGCGGTCCTCATCGCCCTTTCCGGCATAGGCCGTGACCGCCATGATCGGCGTTGGGCGCAAAACGACATCGCGCCGCACCGCCTCGATCAGCTCCAACCCGCTGATGTGCGGCATCTGAATATCCATCACGATCAGGTCCGGGCGGGTCAATTGCGCACGCTCCAATGCCTCGCGCGCGTCGCGCACGGGCTCTGCCTCATGCCCGTGCGCGCGCAACAAGTCGCAAAAAAGTTTGAGGTTGAGTTCGTTGTCCTCGACAACGAGCACCCTTTTTGTCACCGCACATTCTCGCACAAATCTTATTTTATTGGCTTATTGGTACCCCATGCGTCGGCGTGAAACAAATGAACAAGAGTTAAGCACGCTGGCCATCCAGGCGCTTGTCTGGGTGTTGGGGGAGGATAGCCGCGCGCAGCGCTTCCTCTCGCTCACCGGGCTGGAGCCTGATGATCTGCGCACGCGCCTTGCCGACCCGGATATGCATGAAGCCGTCCGCCTCTTCCTTGAAGGCCATCAGCCCGATCTCCTCGCCTGTGCCGATGCACTTGGCGTGAAGCCGGAACTGCTCCTTCCCGAACCGAAAGAAAATTGGGCATGAGCCGTCCGCTTTTGATTACTGACTGTGATGAAGTGCTGTTGCACATGGTTGTCCCCTTCGCGGAATGGCTGGACGAGGCGCATCACATCCACTTCGACGTCGACAGCGGCGATTTCGTCAACGCGCTTCGCCACAAAGCAACAGGCCTTGCACTTGGCCATGAAGAAATCTGGCCTCTGCTGCGCGGCTTCTTTGCAACCGAAATGCACCGGCAATACCCGATCGACGGTGCGCTGGAGGCGATCCACGACATCGCCAAGGTGGCGGACGTCATTGTGCTCACCAATCTCAATGATGAAGAACGCGAGGGCCGCATCCACCAGCTGCGAGAGGTGGGCGTGGAATTCCCCGTCTACACCAACCAGGGCGGGAAAGGACCGCTGCTCACCCGTCTGGTCGCGCAGTATAACCCCAGCGTGACGGTGTTCGTTGATGATCTGGGCCATAACCATAGCTCAGTTGCCGAACACGCCCCTGATGTCTGGCGCCTGCATATGGTGGGGGAGCCGCGGCTCCAGCCCCGCATCAAGCCGCACCATGATGCGCATGCCCGGATTGACGATTGGGCCAGCGCACGTCAGTGGATACTTGAACGCTTCGAAGGAGGTGCCGCCCATGGCGCATG
>JBBATT010000127.1:0-6859 GCA_040398605.1 Chakrabartia sp. | reverse complement strand
AAGCTGTCGCCCGGCTGGAGCAGCGCCAGGAACACAGCCTGGTTCATCTGGCTGCCGCTGTTGGGCTGCACATTGGCGAAGTTCGATCCGAACAGCGCCTTGGCGCGGTCAATGGCGAGCGTTTCAATCTCATCCACATATTCGCATCCGCCATAATAGCGGCGACCGGGATAGCCTTCGGCATACTTGTTCGTCAGGATAGACCCACAGGCTTCCAGCACCGCGCGCGAGGCGACGTTTTCTGACGCAATCAGTTCAATCTTGTCGCGCTGGCGACCGAGTTCCTTACCAATCCAGCCCGCAATTTCAGGATCGCTGTCGGCCAGACTGCGGGTGAAAAACCCGTCTGAGAGAGCGGGGTTGGCATCGGAGGGACGGCTGCTCATGCTTCTTCCTTGTTCAGGATAGGGTTGGACAATTTGGTGACGCGGCGGACGTGACGGTCGCCGCCGAAGTCGGTCGCGAGGAAAGCTTCGATACAGGCCTTGGCCATTTCAATGCCGACAAGCCGCGCGCCCATGGCAAGGACGTTCGCGTCATTATGTTCGCGGCTTAGCTTTGCCGACAAAGGCTCAGAAACGAGCGCGCAGCGGCAGGCCGGGTTGCGGTTGACGGCGATGGAAATGCCGATGCCGGACCCGCACAGGGCGATCCCACGATCCGCGTCTCCGGCAGCCACAGCGCGGCCCAGCTTATAGCCATAATCGGGATAATCGACGCTGGTTCCATCATGCGGACCAAGGTCAGACACATCATGCCCTGCCTCGCCCAGCCACTGGACGAGCGCGGCTTTCAGCTCAAGCGCGGCATGATCGGAAGCAATCGCAATGCGCATTTTGACGCCTGCACCCCTGATTGGATTGACTCGGAAACCCGCCCTTAGGGGAGGATGCGCCCGATTGCCACCAGCTATTGTATCTGCGGGTGTAGACTTTGGGGAAAGGCGTTTGGGGGGGGCGAAGACAAAAAGAAACCCCGGTGCATTGCTGCACCGGGGTCAGGCAACCTCCCCTTGAGGTTTCGGTTTAGAACTTGAAGCCGGCTGCGATACCGTAGCGGCGCGGTTCAAGTGTAAAGATGTTGGTGTACAGGCCCGAGGACTGGTCAGTTACGTACAGACCGGTCGTTGAGCTGCTGTCAAAGATGTTCTGAACAAAGCCGCGAAGGAACCACTTGTCGTCAACACCGTTCAGCTGGATCTGCGCGTTGGCCTGGGCATAGCCCGCCACTTTGTTGATCTGGCCGTTGAAGATGTTGCCGTAGCTGTCACCCGTGTAGGTCAAGTCGACGCGCGGGGTAACCGTCATGCCATTGGTCAGTTCAGCAGTGTACTGCGTCCCAACTGAGAACTTATAGTTCGGCGCCTGTGGCAGCTTGTTGCCCTTGATGTTCACAGCAACGCCAGCATTCTCAATTGTAACGCCGCCGAAAGCAGCACCGGTTGCGCCTGCGGCTGCGCCTGCCAGAACCGAGCAGATGCTAAAGGCACCATTTGCTGCAACACCGCTATCTGCGCCGAAGCTGGCCGGTGCGCGCAGACCAAGGCTGCTATTAACCGCAGCAACGAAGCCGTTGACGCCAGCGGCACTGCCCGAGTTGGAGACAGCCGTACAGTTCGATGCGTTGGTCAGGTCCTTGATGATGACCGCGTCTGAACGGCCACCCGATGGATCGCGCGGGTTGGACAGGAACTTATCCTGGCTCACCTTGGTGTGCAGATAGCTGGCACCCATGTTGATCGTCCATTCGCGGCTTGGGCGAATGATGCTTTCAAGTTCGAGACCGTAGATGTCGGCGTCAACGTTATCGTTGACCGAGGTGCGGGCAACGATGCGGCTCAACTGCAGCGCCTTATACTGATAGTAGAAGGCCGTTGCGTTGAACGTGAACTTGCCATTGGCAAACACGTTCTTCGATCCGATTTCGAAAGCGTTGACGAATTCCGGCTTGAATGCCTCGTCCACAGCGAAAATCGGCTGCAGCGGCGGATTGATCCCGCCCGACTTATAACCGCGGGAGAAGGACGCGTAGATCAGATTGTCTTCTGAGACCTTCCAATCGAGCACCGCACGGCCCGTCCATTCGCTGAACTTTGAGCTACGCACCTGATAGAGTTCGCAACCGGTGGTGTTGGCTGGCGTCAACACACCCGATGCCGTCGTGCTCGTGATCGAGCAGGCCGTGGCCGGATCAGCATCGAATGGCTGCAGACGCGAGGACAGCGGTGCACCCGTGACGGCGAAGCCGTTGACATAAGGCGACGAGAACAAATCGGTCGAGTTGTTCGGCGTCAGGAAGCTGGCCAATGTGGACCGCGCACGGACACTCTTCTCGTCATTATTATAACGAATGCCGACCGTCAGCTTCACCGCGTCGCTCATTTCATAATAAGCTTCGCCGAACAGGCCATAAGATTTCAGGCTAAACGCGTCGGTGTTGTTGCGGAAGAACGGCGAGCCGAGATAGCCCGGAGGCGGGGGCGATGCGCCTGGGATTGCGGCAAGACCGGCACGGCCAAGCGCGTTGAAGGAGCCAAGCAGGCCAGCCACATAATCAATAGTGAACGAGTTCACATAATAGCTGTTCTCGCTGAGCTTCGAGTCGACATAGATGCCGCCCAACAGGAAGTTGAACGGACCGTCAAAGTCGGTCGTCGCAATACCCTCAACCGACCAATCCTTGGTGTACTGGTTTGAGCGGTCAAAGTCCTGCGGCGTTGCCGAGCAGAGCTTTTTGCCACTGAAGGAGCCGGTGCCGCTTTCTTCTGCAAGCGAGGTGCAGAGGTTGCCAGCGGCGCCATTTGGAATGACGGCGTTGGCAAAACCAGTGAAGTAAGACGCAGGCAGGCCTGGGACGAGGCCGGCAGCTGCAGCCTGCAACGTGCCAAGGCCAGCGGCGAAGCCCGCACGGTTCTGAACCGACAGGTTATAATCCTGCTGCGAGTCGACCTTTGTCTTGTGGTAGAAGCCGGTCAGCTGGAGATTAACAGAGCCAAGTTCCTGCTGAATACGGGCCTGATACTGTTCTTCCGATGTGAGGTAAGACGGCGTGTAATCCGTATTCACCTGACGCACATTGGCGGGGTTCACAGCATTGGCATAGGGATCGGGGCCGTAGATGCTGCCAAGCCCGAATGCGGCTGGAATGCCATTGATCGTGAGGAATTCACGCGACGTCAACGTGCCGGTGAAGTTCGAATTTGAGTTCTGCGTGCCGAACTCGCGACGGTTGGGCAGGCAGCCCAGAACGCCGGTTGGGTCGCGCTGGCAAAGCTGCTTCTGGATGCGGAGGCGATTGTCGCTTTCACGGAAGTAGGACGCCGAAAGATCAATGGTGGTGCTGTCGGTCGGCTCCCAGCGGAGCGAACCGCGGACCGAGTACATGTCACGACCGTCAAGCTTCGAGCCATCAAAGACGTTCTCGGTATAGCCGTCACGCTTCATGTAGAAGCCGGCAACACGAACGCCGAGGGTGTCCGAAATCGGGAGGTTGACCATGCCCTTGGTGCGGATCGAATTGAAATTGCCATATTCGACTTCACCGGAGGCCTTGAAGCCTGTCAGGTCAGGACGCTGGGGAATGAAGTTGACCACGCCCGACGTTGCGTTGCGGCCGAACAGGGTGCCCTGCGGACCGCGCAGAACTTCGATGCGCTCCATGTCAAAAAATTCTGTTTCGAACAGACGTGTGGCGAGAAGCGGCGTGCCATCAATGTGAATGGCCGTTGCCGAGTCACACGAAACGCCGACGCAAAGATCGCCGATGCCGCGGATGGTGAAGCTGGAACCGGTGAAGTTACCCTTTGAGAACGTCACGTTCGGCAAGGTCAACTGAAGATCGGAAGAGTTGTCGATCTGCTGCTTTTCAAGCGCTTCGGCCGAGAACGCCGAAACCGCGATTGGCACTTCCTGGAGGCTCTGCGCTTGGCGCTGTGCCGTCACGATGATTTCATCAGCGGCGAATGAGCCTTCGTCAGCTTGCGCTGTTTGGGCCAAAGCCGGTGTCGCTGCCAACATGGCGAAAGCCGACACAGTGGTGACGTAGAAACCCTTCATAATCCCCATCTCCCATACAATCATGCCGGACCTTCCGGCTATTCTGAGCGTTTTTTACGCTTATGAGACTTAGTCTGCGTTGAGATTCGAGTTCCGTCAATGCACGAAATCGAAGCAATTCAGCCAAGTTGCAGCCTTTGGTTGACGTTTGGGTCAAGATTTCACTGGATGACGTAAGGGAATTGGCGACTTACAGGCACATGTTGCGAATTTGCACCACAGCCAAAAGGATTTGCAACCTTGTCCACGCTCAGCATGTTAGCCATAGGAAATCGAATAAGTTAACGGAGAGCCTGCCATGTCCGATGAAAACAAGATCCCCGTGCCGGATGAGGTGGCAGCGGCCATCCGGACCTTGATCACATGGTCCGGCGATGATCCTGATCGGGAAGGGCTGGTTGATACGCCCAAGCGCGTTGCGCGCGCCTGGAAGGAATATTGCGCGGGCTATGAGGCAGATCCCGGCCTCCACCTGTCGCGCACCTTTGATGAAGTGGGCGGTTATGACGAAGTCGTGCTGCTGCGCGACATTCCGTTCCAGTCGCACTGCGAACACCACATGGCGCCGATCGTCGGCAAGGCCTCAATTGCCTATCTGCCCAACAACCGCGTTGTCGGCATTTCGAAACTGGCGCGGGTCCTCCACGGCTATGCCCGCCGCCTTCAGGTGCAGGAACGTCTGACCGCCGAAGTCGCCAAGTGCATCTGGGACAATCTGCATCCCGAAGGCGTTGCCGTCGTGATCGAAGCGACACATGGCTGCATGACAGGCCGCGGCGTCCGCACGCCGGGCGTCGTCATGACAACCAGCCGCTTGCTCGGCTGCTTCTTGGATGACCATAAGAGCCGCAAGGAAGTGATGAGCCTGATGGGCTATTAAGGCCCGGACGGCGGCTTATCTGTCGGGAAGGTTATCCAGCGTCCGGCGGATATCGCGGATGACGCGAAGCGCAGTCTCTAGATCGCCCATATCAATGCCTTCAATGAACTGAGCGACTTCAGGTCCGATTTCATCAATCGCGCGGGCGTGCGCTGCGCGTCCTTCGTCGGTAATCGCAACCCAGATGTCGCTGTCAGCGCCGTCAACGGGAACCGTCGTCAATAGGTCACGCTCAACCAGCGCCGCGACCTTCTGCGCCATATAAGCGTCGTCGTCCTGAAAGGCCCAAACCAGCAGCGACAGACGTTCGCGCGATTTGCCATGGCGTATAAAGTGCGTGAGGACACCAAATTGCCCGGTCGTCATCCCGGCCGGCGTCGCTTTGTCATAACGGTTACGAAGCAGATGTTCGACAATCGCCACCTCTGTGAAGAGATGGAGGACCGTCTTATTGTCGTTCGACGTCTTCATGCCAACTCCCGCTGACCTCCCGGATGCATTCCCTGTCGCTCACCCGTCGCGATGATTACCGGCCCATAATTAACGGATCGTGCAGGCCGGATCGAGACGGAAATCCAGATAACGGTCTACTGACCCCATTAATTCAGGCATTTCGCTTTCGAAAAAGTGGTTCGCGCCTTTGATCTCATCATGATTGATCGTGATGTGCCGCTGCGTGCGCAGCTTATCGACCAGCTTTTGGACGGCACTTGGCGTCACGACCTCGTCATTGGTGCCCTGAATCAGGATCCCGGAGGACGGGCAAGGCGCCAAGAAGCTGAAATCATACATGTTCGCAGGCGGCGCAATCGAGATGAAGCCGCGAATCTCCGGGCGACGCATGAGCAACTGCATGCCGATAAGCGCG
Organism: Chakrabartia sp.; assembly: GCA_040398605.1. GTDB lineage: Bacteria > Pseudomonadota > Alphaproteobacteria > Sphingomonadales > Sphingomonadaceae > Aquisediminimonas. The sequence continues at coordinate 1,056 of JBBATT010000127.1, read as the reverse complement.
CCAAAGCTATACCCTGCAACCCAGGTCTGCTGCGCTTCGGGATGGATCGACTGGACCCAATCAAGCGCCGCCGCTGCGTCGGACAATTCACCAATGGCATTGTCAAACGTGCCTTCGCTGCGGCCGACGCCTCGAAAATTGAAACGCAACGTTGCAAAACCGCGACGCACAAACGTCTGATACAGCGCCTGCACAATACGGTTGTTCATCGTGCCGCCCGCTTTGGGGTGGGGATGGAGAATCATCGCAACAGGTGCGCGAGGACGGGGACCAGGGTTAAACCGGCCTTCAAGGCGGCCTTCTGGACCGGGAAAAATGACTTCGGGCATAGGTCTCGCAAGAAATTCGAGGGAAGAGACGGCGCAGCCTTTGCGCCTTGGTCGTCGCCTATATAGGAAGGGGCAGCGATTTCGCAATCATTGGGTGTGCACTTGCCTGACCGGCTTTATTTTGATCACGCGGCGACGACGCCGGTTTTGGCCTCCGTGCGCGAGGCGATGGCCGACGCGATCGGGCGCTGGGCGAACCCATCTTCCCCGCATATGGAAGGCCGGGCGGCCCGTGCCGCGCTGGAGGACGCCCGCGCCAGTCTGAAAGCGGCCCTTGGCTGGCCGCATGATCTGATCTTCACCAGCGGCGCGACGGAAGCCCTGGCAACGGCGCTTTCCCGGACCGGCGCCGACGTGCGCCTCATCTCTTCCGTTGAACATGATGCTGTGCACCGGGTCGCACCCGACGCCTTCATTGTGCCCGTCTCCTCAGAAGGGGTGGTTCCAAGGGATGCCCTGTTCGGTCGGTTATCCGCCCTTGGGGCAAAGCGTCCGCTCGTCGCCATTCAGCAAGCCAATAATGAAACCGGTGTTCTCCAGCCGCTGGACGAATTGGGTGGGCTGGTGCGCGAAAAGGGCGGCATCCTTTTGGCCGACTGTGCCCAGACAGCGATCAAGATCGATCTGCCCGATGCCGACCTGATCGCCATTTCGGCGCATAAGATTGGCGGGCCGCCCGGCATCGGCGCGCTTCTTGTCCGGGATCTGTCGTTAATCTCGCCCTCCG
>JBBATT010000126.1:0-6895 GCA_040398605.1 Chakrabartia sp. | reverse complement strand
GCGCAGCAACTGGTCTGCAAATACGAGCAACTCGACATCCGCCGCCGGTTCGGGCGCGCCGATGATTTCCGCATCGATCTGGTGAAACTGCCGATACCGCCCCTTTTGGGGCCGTTCATAGCGGAACAGCGGACCGTGTGTGCCGACCTTGAGCGGCGCATGCTGCTGCCAGCCTTCGGTCAGGAACGCACGGCAGATGCCCGCCGTAAACTCCGGCCGCAATGTGATCGATTCCCCGCCGCGATCTTCAAAGCTGTACATTTCCTTGGACACGACATCGGTCGTCTCGCCAAGCGAACGGGCGAAAACGGCGGTTGGCTCAATCACGGGCACTTCAATGCGGTGAAAGCCATAAAGCCTGCGCACGCGTTCAAATGTCGCGACGACATGGGCGAACCTGTCCGCTGTCTCGCCAAGCATGTCTTGCGTGCCCCTGACGGGTCGCGGAGTTTCAATCTTCGCCATGCGCTGCGCCCTATAGCTACTGGACCGTCTGCGCAAATCCCTGCATGACTTCAAAAAGCAAATTTAGAGGATTTGATGAACCTGCGTCTCGCCGTGCTGCCCCTGTCGATCATGTCGACACTCGCCTTTGCCCAACCCATCCCGCCTGCGAAAGACAGTGCCTTCCCTGGCACTATGACCCTGCAGGTCGATGCAACAGACACCGACCGCGCCATTTTTGACGTTCGTCAGACAATTCCTGTGCCGTCATCCGGCCCCATGGTGCTGCTCTTTCCAGAATGGATTCCCGGCAGCCATGCAGCGCGCGGCGAAATCGAAAAGCTCGCAGGGCTCGTCATTAAAGCAAATGGCAAGACGATTGATTGGCGCCGCGATGCGACCAACGTCTATGCTTTTCACCTCATTGTTCCGTCGGGCGTCCGTCAGTTGGATGTCAGCTTCAAATTCCTCTCCGCGACCGAACGTGATCAGGGGCGCGTCGTCGTTACCCCGGACATGATGAATCTTCAGTGGCAATCCGTTTCGCTCTATCCGGCGGGATGGCTCACGCGCAGGATCCCGGTTTCCGCCAGCGTGACCTGGCCCGCCGGATGGAAGGCCGCAACCGCGCTGCGACCCGCTTCGACAACCGGCAACACGGTCCGGTATCAGACCGTCGATTTCGAAACTTTGGTGGACTCCCCCACATTTGCCGGGCGGCATTTGTCAGCGCTTGACCTTGGACACAATGTCACCCTCAACATGGTCGCCGATGATGCGAAATATCTGGTCCCAACTCCGGCGCAGATCGAAATCCACCGAAAGCTCGTCGATCAGGCGGTCAAACTCTTCGGAATGGTCCCCTATGATCATTATGACTTCCTCCTCGCGCTGACGGACCAGCTGGGCAGCATTGGTCGGGAACATCACCGGTCCTCGGAAAACGCCGTCAATCCTGAATACTTCACGGACTGGAATAGTGGGCCCGGCCGTCGCAACCTGCTCGCCCACGAATTCAGCCATACATGGATTGGCAAATATCGCCGCCCCGCGGGCCAGATGGTGCCCGATTTCAGCACACCACTCGTCAACGATCTCTTGTGGGTTTACGAAGGGCAGGACCAGTTCTGGGGCTATGTCCTAGGCGCGCGATCCAGCCTGTTCAGCAAGCAGGAAACGCTCGATGCGTTTGCTTCCATTGCCGCCAACCAAGACAACCGCCGCGCACGCGATTGGCGCGATGTCGAAGATACGACGCGTGACCCCGTCATTACGGATAGGCGCCCCAAAGGCTGGGTCAGCTATCAACGTAGCGAAGACTATTACAATGAAGGGCTGCTGATCTGGCTTGATGTCGATGCGACATTGCGTGCCCGAACTGGCGGCGCCAAAGGCTTGCAGGATTTTGTCCGCCAGTTCGTGGCCGGCCCTGATGGAAAATGGGATGCTAGGCCGTTTAGTTTCAACGATGTTGTTGCGATCCTGAACGGGCTTTCCCCTTATGACTGGGCCACATTCCTCAAGGAACGGATCAACGGAAAATCCAGCAATGCGCCGCTCAGCGGCCTCTCCCTCGGTGGCTATCGCCTTGCCTATGCCTCCGAACCGACCAGCTTTTTCCGCGACCAGGAAAAGCGGAGCGGTGAGACAAATTTCAACTATTCGCTCGGCCTGTCTGTCGGAAAAAATGGCCATGTTTCTAGCGTGATCTGGGATGGCCCAGCCTCCAAACAGGGCCTGACCACGGCAGCCGAACTCCTCGCAGTCAATTGCCGCACATATTCTGACGAACCCCTGCGCGATGCCATCGTGACCGCCGAAGGTGGGAAGGAGCCAATCAAGCTCATCGTCCGCTCTGGCCGTTTGGTCCGGGAAGTCGCCATCCAATGGAATGGCGGGCTGCGATATCCCCGGCTGGAAAAGATCGGCGTTGGTGAAGGAAACCTTGATAAACTGCTGGCTCCCCTACCCTAAGCAAAGGTGCCGAACGCATCCATCATTTGCGCCTCTGTGAACCGTGCGGATTTCCAGCCAAAATGACTATGCTGCGCCGCACAATGAGGCTAATCGGCGATCATTATGAGAATCGACCTGATCCCCGCGGGGGACAATCCGCCCGAAACGCTCAACGTCTTGATCGAAGTTCCCATTGGGGGCGAACCGGTCAAGTATGAATTCGACAAAGCGAGCGGCGCTCTCTTTGTCGATCGCATCCTCCACACCCCGATGCGCTACCCCGCGAACTACGGTTTCGTGCCGCATACGCTGGGAGAGGACGGTGATCCGTTGGACGCGCTCGTGATCGCACGGTCGCCGATCATTGCTGGGGCCGTCATCAAGGTCCGTCCCGTGGGTGTCCTTTTGATGGAAGACGACAAGGGCGGCGACGAAAAGCTGATTACCGTGCCGCTGGACACCACCTTCCCTTATTACAGCGAGGTCGTCGGCCATGACGACCTACCGCCAATTGTAACCCAGCAGATCGAGCATTTTTTCGCCCATTATAAGGATCTGGAGCCCGGAAAATGGGCCAAGATCAAAGGCTGGGGTGATGCGGATGAGGCCAAGCGGATCATCTTGGACTGCATCGAACGCGCGAAGGCCAAGGGCATCTGAGATGGATTCGGGAAGGTGGCCGCGCCCCTTCCCGCTTCGCATCTTTCAGGCGGCTGTTGTTTCGATGTGAACCGGCTGCTGCCGGGCCGAAATCAAACATCCAGCGACAATCAATCCCGTGCCAATAAGGGTTTCGGGCGTCAGTGGCTCGCCGAAAAATACCCATCCGATGATCGCCGCCCAGATGAAGGCGGTGTATTCTACCGGCACGAGAAGCTGAGCCTCCGCACGCCCATAAGACCACGACAAGAGCAACAAGGATACAAAGGCGAGCGCTGCTGCGAAAAAGATGGGCAGCGTCTGTTCCCTGCCCGGCATCTCTGCCAACCATGGGGCGAAAACCACCATTGCGGCAAAGGCGAAGATATTGACGAAGAAGGCAACTTCTACCGGTGCCGCAATCTGCGCCTGCTGGCGCTGCAGAATAAGATTATAGGCGTAGAGAACCGCTGACAGGAGAATGGAGGCGATGCCCATCAGCGCCTCACCGTCGTGCTCGCCGCCGAGGCTCCCTGAAAGGATGACGCCGACCCCCGCTAGTCCCAAAAGCGACGCGATGATCGAATGGCGGCTGATCCGTTCCTTGAGTATGATAGAGGCCAAGAACAGCGTAATGATCGGCGCGATAAAGCTCAGCGCAATCCCTTCTGCCAGCGGCACTCGGGCGATCCCCCAGAAAAAGGCGAAGGCCAGCGCACCCCCAACGATGCCGCGGATAACATGCAGGCGCATGGCCGCCGGACTTGGCCAGCGCGATCGAGACAAAACAAAGGCGCTGCCGCCGATTAAGAAGCCTGCGCCCTGACGCCACAGCATCGCATTATAGGCGCCAATCGCCAGCACGAGCCCCTTCATAACGCCGTCCATGAACGAAAATAGCGCGATGCCAACGCATGCGACCGCAAACGGAATAAGTATAGATTGTGTGCCCTTGCTCACGCGTCGCGCTTATTTCAAAGTGCCCGTGCCGCCGCCATCGATGTTTATCTTCTGGCCCGACGCATACGCATTTGCGGGAGAGACCAGCCAAACGACAGCCGCGGCAACATCTTCGGGCACCGAGACGCGGCCGAAGGGGAAACTCTTGTCTAATTCATGAATGTCGGAAACGCCGGCCACGGCCCTGGCGAGCTTTTCACCCATGTCTGATACCGTCAGGCTGGGCGCGACAATATTCACGCGAACGCCGTTCTTCTGCTCTTCCTTGGCAAGCGTGAGTGCCAAGGCCTCGCACGCAGCCTTGCCCATATTATAAGGCGCACCATTGGCCGAATGGTTGAGCGTTGCGACGCTAGAAATCATGACAATGTCCGCGCGGTTGTTTTTGCGCAGATGAGGAAGCGCATATTTAGACATGAAATGGGGTGCAAAGGCATGGACGCGCATCACGCGTTCGAGTTCTGCTGGGTCCGTATCCGCAACCGATTGCCCGCGGCTCGCGATCCCCGCATTGTTGATCAGAATGGAGAGACCACCAAAGTCATGGGCCGCCATCTCGACCATCGCCTCGCAGGCCGCAAAGTCGTCCACCGAGGCGCCATAGGCTTTCGCCTGCCGGCCCATTGCCTTGATCTCGGCAACGACTGCTTCGGCCTCCTCCGCCTTATTGCGATAGTTGACCGCAACGTCAGCACCTGCGCGGGCCAGCGCCAAAGCGATCCCCCGGCCAATACCTCGCGAGCCACCGGTAACCAGTGCAACACGCCCTTCAAGCTGTCCTTTGCCCAAACGAAATCTCCCCCTCCAATGCCTTGGAGAGGGAGATGAACGTTAGTAACGATTTCGGCAAGTGCCGGAAATGTCAGGCAGCCAGCTTGCGCAGCACATATTGCAGGATGCCGCCATTCATGAAGTACTCGACTTCATTCGCGGTATCGATGCGGCAGAGCGCGGTGAAGCTGAACGTCGAGCCATCCTTGCGGGTGACTTCGACGGAAACTTCCTGACGCGGCCTGAGGTCGGCGACGCCCGTGATCGTATAGGTGTCATCGCCGGTCAGGCCCAGGGAGGTCCGGCTATCGCCATCCTTGAATTGAAGCGGAAGCACGCCCATGCCGACGAGGTTTGAGCGGTGGATACGCTCAAAGCTTTCCACGATCACCGCACGCACGCCGAGGAGGTTGGTACCCTTGGCCGCCCAGTCGCGGCTAGAGCCGGTGCCATATTCCTTGCCCGCAATGACCACCGTAGGGGTGCCATCGGCCTTATGCTTCATAGCGACGTCGTAAACGGCGCCAACATCTTGACCGTAGCGGGAGAAACCACCTTCAACGCCCGGGACCATTTCGTTTTTGATACGGATGTTGGCGAAGGTGCCGCGCATCATGACGTCGTGGTGGCCGCGGCGGGCGCCGTAGGAGTTGAAGTCCGCCTTTGCGACCTGATGTTCCATAAGCCATTGACCTGCGGGCGAATCTGCTTTGATCGAACCGGCCGGCGAGATGTGGTCGGTGGTGATCGAGTCACCCAAAATCAACAGCGGCTTCGCTTCGATGATGTCCGCGACCGGCGCGGGCGTCATCGTCATCCCTTCAAAGTAAGGCGGGTTGGCGACATAGGTGGAGCCGGCGCGCCACTGATAGGTTTCAGAGCCGGTGACGTTGATCGCCTGCCAATGCGCATCGCCCTTATAGACGTCGGCATAGCGCGCCTGGAACATGGCGCGGTCCATGCAACCGGCCATGGTCGAGTAGACTTCATCATTGGAGGGCCAGATGTCCTTCAGATAGACGTCCACGCCATCCTTGCTGACACCAACTGGCGTCGAGACGAAATCCTCAATGACCGTGCCCTTGAGCGCATAAGCGACGACGAGCGGCGGCGAGGCCAAGAAGTTCGCGCGCACGTCTGGTGAGACGCGGCCTTCAAAGTTGCGATTGCCGGAGATGACAGCGGCGGCGACCAGCCCATTCTCGTTGATCGCCTTGGAGATGGGGTCGGCGAGCGGGCCGGAATTGCCGATGCAGGTCGTGCAGCCATAGCCGACAAGGTTGAAGCCAACCGCGTCGAGATGCGACTGAAGCCCTGCGCGCTCCAGATAATCGGTGACGACCTGCGAACCCGGCGCAAGCGATGTCTTGACCCAAGGCTTGGGCTTCAGGCCCAGCTCATTCGCTTTCTTCGCAACCAAACCTGCGGCCACAAGCACGCCGGGGTTCGACGTGTTGGTGCAGCTGGTAATGGCCGCAATCACAACGTCACCGTCGCCCAGATCAAAGTCCTTGCCGCCAACCGGAACACGCGCAGGCGCCTTCTTATAGGTGTTGGCCATATCCGCGTTGAACACATCGTCCACTTCGGGAAGCGAGACGCGGTCCTGCGGGCGCTTTGGACCTGCGAGCGACGGCACAACCGTCGACAGGTCGAGTTCCAGCGTCGAAGAGAAGATCGGCTCAACCGACGGATCGATCCAGAAGCCCTGTTCCTTGGCATAGGCTTCAACAAGCGCGATCTGCGCTTCTTCACGACCCGTGAGGCGCATATAATCAAGCGTCTTGTCATCAATGCCGAAGAAGCCGCACGTTGCGCCATATTCCGGCGCCATATTGGCAAGCGTCGCACGATCCGCGAGCGTCAGCGCGGCGAGACCGGGGCCGAAATATTCAACAAAGCGGCCAACAACGCCGTGCTTACGCAGCAAATTGGTGCAGGTCAGCACAAGGTCCGTCGCGGTCACGCCTTCCATCAGCGCGCCGGTAAATTTGAAACCAACGACTTCGGGGATGAGCATCGAGACCGGCTGGCCGAGCATCGCGGCTTCGGCTTCAATGCCGCCCACGCCCCAGCCCAGCACGCCAAGACCGTTGATCATCGTCGTGTGGCTGTCCGTACCCAC
>JBBATT010000125.1:0-6923 GCA_040398605.1 Chakrabartia sp. | reverse complement strand
CTATGTCGTGCATGATCCTGCCAGCAAAGCGGCTGTGATCATCGATCCTGTGCTCGATTTCTCGCCCCGCAATGCGCGCATCTCCACAGCGTCCGCCGGTGCCGTTCTGGACTATGTCCGCACGCAAGGCCTTGATCTTCGGTATGTTTTGGAAACCCATGCCCATGCCGATCACCTGTCTGCCGCGCATCACATTCGCGAACAGACAGGCGCGCCGGTCGTCATCGGCGCGCGCATCACGGAAGTGCAGACGATCTTTGCGGGCCTATTTGAAGCGGATGACGTTGTCTGTGATGGATCTGTTTTCGACATCCTCGTCGCCGATGGCGATGAATTGCCGTTGGGCAACCTCTCCATCAGAGTTCTCCATACACCGGGGCATACGCCTGCCTGCGTGACCTACATCATCGGCGATGCCGCCTTTGTCGGGGATACCGTGTTCATGCCCGATTATGGGACCGCCCGCGCCGACTTTCCCGGAGGGGACGCACGGACGCTTTATCACTCCATCCGGAAGATCCTCGACCTCCCCAAGGACACGCGGCTGTTTACCGGCCATGATTACCCGCCGGAAACGCGCCCCATTCCTGCTTGGGAAGCATCGGTCGCGGATCACCGTGCGACCAACATCCACATCCATGACGGTATCAGCGAAGATGCGTTCGTCGCCATGCGGGAAGCGAGGGACAAGACGCTGGCCGCACCCCTCCTGATCCTGCCGTCGCTTCAGGTGAACATCCGGGCGGGGAACCTTCCCCCAGCCACACCGGAGGGGCATGTTTATCTGCGCCTTCCCGTCAACGCGATCTGAGCCGTTGCTGACACCCAACACCGGGCCTAGCGTCCGGCGATGAAGCCAAAGCTCCTCTCAATGCTCCCCGGCTATACAGCGGCGACCTTCCGGGCGGATGCGGTTGCCGGGGTCACGGTAGCGATGGTCGCCATCCCGTTGAGCATCGCGATAGCCATCGCCTCGGGCACTGATCCTGCCAAGGGGCTGATTACGGCGATCATCGGTGGGCTGCTCATCTCGCTGCTGGGCGGCAGCCGTGTCCAGATTGGCGGGCCCACCGGCGCGTTCATTGTTGTCGTTTACGGGGTCATTGTAACGCACGGCTATGACGGGCTGGTCCTTGCGACGTTGATGGCAGGCGTGATCCTCGTCCTCGCCGGTGTATTCCGGGCGGGATCGCTGATCGAACATGTGCCCGAACCGGTCATCTCCGGCTTCACCATCGGCATCGGGGTCATCATCGGGGCCAGCCAGTTGAAGGATCTTCTGGGGCTTGGCATTGCCAAATTACCGTCGGAGTTTCTGCCGAAGATGACAGCGCTCTGGGAGGCGCGTGCCACGCTCAACATGTCCGCTTTGGGGATTGGCCTCGCCACAATTGCCTTGATCGCCGGCCTGCGCCGCTTGGCCCCACGCTTCCCCGGCCTGATCGTGGCCGTCGCCCTGACATCGGCGCTGGCGGTTCTTTTGCCCGTCGATACGATTGGCGCACGATATGGCGCGTTGCCGGCAGGGCTGCCCATGCCAACGCTGCCGGACCTCACAGCGGCGAAGGTCATCGAACTGCTTCCTTCGGCGGTCGTCATCGCCTTCTTGGCCGGGGTGGAATCGCTGCTGTCCGCCATTGTGGCTGACCGGATGATCAAAGGCGCGCACCGCCCCAATGCAGAGGTTTTGGCGCAGGGCTTTGCCAATATCGGGTCAGCGCTGTTCGGCGGCCTGCCCGCGACCGGCGCCATCGCCCGGACGGCGACCAACATTCGTGCGGGCGCGCAGACACCGGTGGCAGGGTTGATCCATGCGCTCACCATCCTGATCGTGATGCTGGCCTTTTCCGGCCTTGCAGGGCGGCTCGCCATGCCCGCGCTTGCGGCGCTCCTGCTGGTAACGGCTTGGAACATGATGGAGCCGCACCGCTGGCGCAGCTTTCTGGGCTTACCCAAGGACGACCTTGCGCTCCTCTTGCTGACCCTGGTGCTGACCGTTTTGGCCGACCTGACGGTGGCCATCGGAACAGGCGTCGTCATCGGGCTTGCGCTGCGGAGAATTCACGGTCGCAAGACGCGCACAGACTGGTCAACGCCTGACCGCTGATGCTTGTGAGGGTTGCATTCCATAACGCATCCGCCATTCTGACATCATGAACATGCCCACAGTCTGCATCATCGGCGCCGGTTGCTCCGGCTTTACCACCGCCAAACGCCTTCAGGATTATGACATCCCGTTTGAGATATTTGAGGCCTCCGACAACATTGGCGGCAACTGGTATTACGACAACCCCAACGGCATGTCGGCCTGCTATAAAAGCCTGCATATCGACACGTCCAAATGGCGGCTGGCCTTTGAAGATTTTCCGGTGCCGGAGCAGTGGCCCGATTATCCGCACCACGCCCAGTTGCTCCAATATTTCCATGATTATGTCGACCATTTCGACTTGAGGAAGCACATCCGGTTCAACACCCGGGTGGAAAAGGCGGAACGGAAATCAGGCGGCGGCTGGAAGATCACATTGTCGACCGGCGACGTGCGCGATTATGACGCGCTGGTGGTCGCGAACGGCCACCACTGGGCGGCGCGCATTCCAGACTATCCCGGCACCTTCACCGGCGCGCAAATCCATTCGCACAATTACCGCAGCCCGTTTGAACCTATTGATTGCGTCGGAAAGCGCGTGCTCGTCGTCGGCATGGGCAATTCGGCAATGGATGTGGCGTCAGAACTGTCGCAGCGTCCGATTGCCGACAAGCTCTTCGTTTCTACCCGGCGCGGCGTTTGGGTGTTCCCCAAATATTATCGCGGGCAGCCGCTCGACAAGAATCCCGCCCCCGCCTGGATGCCCAAATGGCTGCGCCAAAAGCTCGGCGAAAAGATGATCCGCGGGCTGGTTGGCAAGATGAGCGACTATGGCCTGCCCGAGCCTGAGATCAGCCCGTTTGAAAGCCATGGTACCGTCTCCGGCGAATTTCTGCTGCGCGCAGGGTCGGGTGACCTGACCATGAAGACCGGCATTGACCGGCTGGATGGGGACGGCGTGGTCTTTTCCGATGGCAGCCGCGAGCAGATCGACGTGATCGTCTGGGCAACGGGCTATGACATCAAATTCCCGTTCTTTGATGATCCGGGTTTGATTGCCGATGCCGACAACCGGCCGCCCCCGCTGTATAAGCGCATCATGAAACCCGGTGTGCCCGACCTGTTCTACATGGGATTGGCCCAGCCGCTGCCGACCCTCGTCAACTTTGCTGAACAGCAATCCAAGCTGGTCGGGGCCTATTTGGCAGGCCAATATCTGCCACCTGCAGATGACGATATGCGGCGCATCATCGCGGCGGATGAGGACTATTATACCGGCCAATATTATGCGGCGCGGCGCCATACGATCCAGCTGGACTTTGACCATTATTGCCGGGCTTTGAAGAAAGAATTGGCCAAAGGGGCCAAGCGCGCCGCCACCAAGGGCAACCCTATGCCCGTGCCCGGCAAGGCAACCGCCGCTGCATGATACGCGCTGCCCTCCCGCTGTTCCTGGCAGGTTTGGCAGCACCGGCCTTTGCCCAAGCGCTGGTGGTGCTGGGGGAGAATGCAGGCGGTCGGCAGATCCTTGTCGATGTGACCAGCCTGAAGCCCTCAGCCCCCATCTTTGGCCTGCGCGATTTTCCGGCGATGCACGTCTATGTCGAGATGCGGAACGGGGCCGGCCGGGGCAGCGTCGAGCGGGTCCGCTACAGCTTTGATTGTGCGCGCCGCACCCTTGCCACGCTGACCTATGCGCGCACCGTGAACGGCCGAAGATCACACGATTGGGTCGGGGCGGATGTTGCTATGAAATATGAGCCCGTCGCCTCGGGGTCTCTGGTCGAACAGGCGATGATTTATGCCTGCAACGGCGGCAAGTTTCCAAAGCGTCCGGCACTGCCCGCGCTTTCCGGAAACCCGGACCCAGCCGCCGACACCGAGGAGAAAGAGGGCGACGGCGGTTGAGGCCTTTTGAAGGCATTGCCGCATACGATTTCTTCGCATTGGCATCCGCGTTCACAAACTGCTAGCGCGGTAAAATGCCAGCCAGTGCCGCTTCCGCGTCCCGGGAAATTCTGACCCGCCTCCACGAGGTGATGGCGGCGCGGACCAGTGCGCAAGCCAAGCTCAACCGTGTGGTCGGCATCATCGCTGATGTGCTGCAAAGCGAAGTGTGCTCCATCTATCTGCGGCGCGATGGCCTGCTGGAACTCTTCGCGACCAAGGGCCTGAAGCAAGAGGCCGTGCACGTCACCAAGATGGCGTTGGGCGAAGGTCTGGTCGGCACAATTGCCGAACAGATATCGACGCTCAACCTTGATGAAGCAACGAGCCACCCGGATTTTGCCTATAAGCCGGAAACGGGGGAGGACCTGTTCCATAGCTTTGCAGGCGTGCCCATCATCCGCAAGGAAGATGCCGTTGGCGTTGTCTGCGTGCAGCATGTCGACCCGCGCAAATATGCCGAGGAAGAAATTGAGGCGTTGCAGACCGTCGCCATGGTGCTGTCGGAACTGATCGCCAATGCCGGGCTGATCGACAATGAAGAGCGCCGCGGGTCCAAAGTGCAGGACACGTCTGCGCAGAACCTGACGGGTTTGAAACTGGTGGATGGAATGGCCTCGGGCCACGCCGTGTTCCACCAGCCACGCGTCACCATTGAGCACACCGTTGCCGAAGATACCGAAGCCGAACGCCACCGCGTTTATGCCGCGTTTGATAAGATGCGTGAGCAGATTGAGCGGATGGCAAGCGAAGCCGAATTCGGCGTCGAAGGCGAACATCGCGAAGTGCTCGAGATGTACAAGATGTTCGCCTATGATGAAGGCTGGCGTCGGCGCATCAACGAAGCCATCGACAGCGGCCTGACCGCCGAAGCGGCGATTGAACGCGTGCAGCAGCGCACCCGGATGCGGATGCGCCAGATTGACGATCCGTTGCTGGCTGACCGGATGCACGATCTGGAAGACATGGCGAACCGCCTGCTGCGTATCGTATCCGGACAATTGGGGTCTGCCGCACAGGCGGGCTTGCGCCACGACACGATCCTGATCGCCCGCAATCTGGGCCCTGCTGAACTGCTGGAATATGACCGGCGGCGCCTGAAAGGCGTCATCCTTGAAGAAGGCTCACTGACCGCGCACGTCACCATCGTCGCGCGCGCCATGGGTGTTCCCGTTCTCGGCCGTGTGCGCAATGTGCGGCGCATCATCGGCGAAGGGGATCACGTCCTCCTTGATGTCGGGCAAGCCTCAGCCTTTGTTCGGCCAAGCGCTGCGATGGAAGAAGCCTTTGAGGCCCGGCTGGAAACATCACAGAAGCGGCGTGCCGCCTATGCCGCGATGCGCAACCAGCCGCCGGTCTCGCTGGATGAGGCCCGCATCACGCTGATGGTGAACGCCGGTCTTCGGGATGATGTCGCCCAACTCGATGTAACAGGTGCTGACGGCATCGGCCTGTTCCGCACCGAATTTCAGTTCCTCGTATCCGCCACCATGCCGCAGCGTGAACGCCAGCAGCGCCTCTACCGCGATGTGTTGGACGCAGCCGGCGACCGACCCGTCATCTTCCGCACCGTCGATATCGGCGGCGATAAGGCATTGCCCTATCTCCGCATCGATACCGGCGAAGAAGAAAACCCCGCCATGGGGTGGCGTGCCATCCGCTTGGCGTTGGAACGCGAAGGTCTGATGAAGGCGCAGGCCAGAGCTTTGCTGGAAGCGGCGGCCGGTCGCACACTCAGCGTCATGTTCCCCATGGTTTCCGAACCTTGGGAATTTGATGAAGCGCGCGCCATTTTTGAACGTCAGCGGGAATGGATCACCAAGCAGGGCCGCGCCACGCCGATACGCATCCGATATGGCACCATGTTGGAGGTGCCCGCGCTTGCCGAAACGTTGGACATGATCCTGCCCAAGCTCGATTTTCTGTCGATCGGAACCAACGACCTGACGCAGTTCCTGTTCGCGGCCGACCGCGCCAATCCCAAGCTGGCCGAGCGGTATGACTGGCTGTCTCCAGCGATCTTGCGGTTCATTCGCCGCGTCACACGGGAGTGTCAGGCAGCGGACGTGCCGGTCACAATTTGCGGAGAAATGGGTGGCCGGACGTTGGAAGCGATGGCGCTCATTGGAATTGGCATCGAACGCCTGTCGATTACGCCGGCCGCGGTCGCACCAGTCAAGGCAATGGTGCGGTCTCTAAATGTTTGTGCTATAAAGGAAATTATGGAAGCTCTGCTGGCTCATCCGCCCGCAGACATCAGGGCCACTCTTACCGAGTGGGCACGAGAAAATAATGTAGAGATCGCATAGCACCAAAATGGCAGGGCATTGACACCGGCGTTCAAGCTTGGGAAAGCGGCGTCAGGGGCCTGCGTAGTTGGGGAGTATAAAATGACCGAAGCTGAGGGTGCGTCAGACGCGCTCATTGATGAACGTGTGGGTGATAAGCTGCGCGCGGCGCGCACTTCGGTCGGCCTTGATTTGGCGGATATCGCCACGAAAACCAGAATCCCCCAACGCCATCTCGAAGCTATAGAATTGGGCGACTATTCCGCTTTGCCGTCCATCACATATGCCGTCGGTTTCGTGAAAGCCTATGCGCGCACCGTGGGCGCCGATGAAGTGGGACTGGCCAAATCTCTGCGCGCCGAACTTGGCCACGATGGTGAAAGCCGTCATCTCCATGAGGAAGACGACATTGCCGATCCGGACCGTGTGCCGCCACGCTGGCTTGCCTGGGCGGCAGCGGCCATCGTGATCTTGATCGCAGCGGGTTACGGCGTCTGGCGCAGCGGAACATTGGAGAACGGCCCAGCGACCGCCGCCACCGAAGCCCCGGAACCAGCCAAGAGCATTACGATCGCCGCGCCGCAACCCAAGCCGGTTGCAGG
>JBBATT010000124.1:0-6944 GCA_040398605.1 Chakrabartia sp. | reverse complement strand
CTGGCGTGGGCAATCTTTCCCTGGGCACGCTCGAAAATGGTGTCGATCTTGAACGGTTTTCGCCGAACGACGGGGCGTGTGACACGATCGATGGCGATGCGCCGCTGATCGTGTTTACCGGGCAGATGGACTATCCCCCCAATATCGATGCCGCGGCGTTCTTCGCCCGAGAGGTTCTGCCGATGGTGCGCATACGGCAGGCTGATGCGCGCTTCGCTATTGTCGGTCGGGCACCAACAGCCGAAGTGCTTCAACTTGCCGATCTGCCCGGCGTCATAGTGACTGGGGAGGTCGCGGATACAAGGCCTTGGCTGTCTTCGGCACGCGTGGTTGTTGCGCCATTGCGGATTGCGCGGGGCATTCAGAACAAGGTTCTTGAGGCGATGGCGTCGGCCAAGGCCGTTGTGGCGTCCCCTGAAGCCGCAGAGGGCATTGATGCCTGCAATGGGAAGGAGCTTCTCATTGCTGGGACCGCAGCCGCGCAGGCTGACGCTGTCGTTTCGCTGCTGCGCGATTCAGTGCGACGCCAGCGGATGGAAACCGCTGCCCGCGCCGCCATGGAAGCACGCTATAGCTGGGACGCCAAGCTGGCGCCGCTGGCTGAGTTTGTCTTCCCGTCCAAAGAGCGGGTGGCCGCGTGAGCCGCGCGACGATCAACGCAGCATTAGGGGCGCGCGCAACGGGCCTTGCAGCCGCATGGCGCCTCTCCTTGGCGCAGATGGCTGTTGCAGCATTGGGCCTGTGCTTCTTATTCGCCTCTGACCTGCGCGACATGGTGACGATCTGGCTGACGGCGTCGACCTATAACCACTGCGCACTCATCCCGTTTCTGAGCGGCTGGCTTGCCTCGCAGCGGCGGGATGAAATAGTCCGTGCGACGCCGCAGCCGTCCTTTTCAGGTCTTCTCCTGCTGGGCGCGGGGGCTGTCCTCTGGCTTTTGGGGGATGCCGGCGAGGTAGCGGTCGCGCGTCAGGCCGCTTTGGTGCTCATGCTGCAATCGCTCGTGCCCATCTTCCTCGGGCTGACGCTGTCCCGCGCGCTTTCATTCCCTTTGGCCTATTTGCTGTTTTGCGTGCCCATTGGCGAAGAATTATTGCCTGTGCTCCAGACGTTGACTGCAAAAATGTCCATGGCAATGCTCCATATGGTCAGCATTCCTGCGCATATTGAGGGGATCTTTATCACGACCCCCAATGGCTATTACAAAGTCGCCGAAGCTTGTGCCGGAGTGAAGTTTTTGGTCGCCATGGTCGCTTATGGTGCGCTTGTGGCGAACCTGTGCTTTCGTAGCTGGTCGCGACGTTTTGCGTTCATGGCGGCGTGCATTGTCATTCCCATCCTCGCCAATGGCGTGCGCGCTTTTGCGACGATGTATGTGGGTTATCTAACAACCGCCGATACGGCATCCAGCTTTGACCATGTTCTTTATGGCTGGTTCTTTTTTGCCATGGTGATGGTGCTGGTCATGGCAATGGCATTGCCGTTCTTCGATCGAAAGCTCACCGACCCATGGCTTGCCAAGCCGGTTGTCTGTGACGGTCAACCGGCCAATCGCTCTTCACGGATCATTCTTCCCGCTATCTTGATTGCGCTCGCGCCTGTCGGCTGGTCGCATGCGAGTGCCGCGATTGGGCGGGTGCCGATGCCGTCGTCCATCAGCTTGCCGGATGTGCCGGGTTGGTCGCGTGTGCAGCCAAAGGGTATTGTCCCCTGGGCGCCGCGATATGCGGGCGCGGATCATCTCGTCATTGGGCACTATGCGGATGGCAAGGGGCATATCGTCGATCTCGCCATTATTCTCTATGCTTGGCAGGCGGAAGGACGGGAGATCATCGGCTATGGCCAAGGCGCAGCAGGGCTTGACGCGGACCGCTGGGTCTGGTCCTCGGCTGGTTCAATGATCGACACTGCCAAAACAGAATATGTGACAGCACCCGGCGCCATCCGGCGCTTGGCCGCGACATGGTATGTGGCGGGTGGACGGGTGATGGGATCGCCGGTTCGGGTGAAGCTCGACACCATGGTGTCGCGCCTTGTCGGGCGGGATCAGGCCGTTGCCGCTATCATCGTATCAGCGCAGGACCGGGATGGTGTTTCGTCAGAGGCCGCCGTACGCGCCTTTTCGCAAAGCCTTGGCAGCGCAGACATGTTGGCGGCGCGCGTAATCGAAGAAGCGCGCCGATAACCCATGTGCGGCATAGCAGGCCTTTTTCATCTGGAGACGGCAAAGCCGGTTGCAGAGGCGCGCGTGCGTGCAATGGCGGATGCGCAGGCACATCGCGGGCCGGATGGATCGGGCGTCTGGACATCACCGGGGGTCGGTTTGGGGCATCGGCGTCTGTCAATCATCGACGTTGCGGGCAGCCCGCAGCCTATGCATGCCGCAGACAGTCAACTGACCATCACGTTCAATGGCGAAATCTATAACTATCAGGCGTTGCGTGAGGAACTGAAGCGCCTCGGCCATATCTTCACGACATCGGGCGACACCGAAGTTATCCTGCACGGCTATCGCCAATGGGGGGCGCAGGTGCTGCCCCGCCTGAACGGCATGTTTGCCTTTGCCATCCATGATGCGCGCACGCAGCAACTGTTCCTCGCCCGAGACCGCTTTGGCGTGAAGCCGCTTCACTACATGATGTTGGCGGATGGCAGTGTCGCCTTCTCGTCTGAACTCAAAGGCCTGCTCGCCAATCCCGCAGTGCGACGGGAACCCGACATTCGGGCGGTCGAGGACTATATGGCGTTCGGCTATGTGCCCGATGATGTCTGTATTGTCGCCGGCGTGCAAAAGCTTCCCGCTGGCAGCTTCCTGATGCTGTCTCGCGGCAAACCGCTGCCGCAACCTTCTATCTGGTGGGACATTGATTTCAGCCAGCGGACAAGCGCCTCCATCGGCTCTCTGCAAGAAGAGCTGCGCCACTTGCTGCATGACGCCGTCGCGTCACGCATGGTGGCAGACGTGCCGGTGGGGGCGTTCCTTTCGGGTGGCGTCGACAGTTCGACCGTCGTTGCCTTCATGGCGGAGATTAGCGCGAAGCCTGTTGAAACCTGCTCGATCGGCTTTGATGTCGGGGCGCTGGACGAAACCCAATTTGCGGACCGCGTGGCCGCACGCTTTGGGACAAATCATCGCAAATGGACTGTGGCCTCTGATGATTTTGCGGCGATTAACATCCTCTCCGAAGCCTTTGATGAACCTTTTGCCGATGCATCTGCTTTGCCGACCTGGCGGGTGTGTCAGTTGGCGCGTGGAAGGGTGACTGTCGCTTTGTCCGGCGATGGGGCCGACGAAGCCTTTGCCGGATATCGCCGTCATAAGTTTCAGCATGCTGAAGAGCGGATGCGCGGGCTCATCCCGGCCGGCTTGCGTCAAGGCGTCTTCGGCGCGCTTGGTCGTCATTACCCCAAGGCGGATTGGGCACCCCGTTTCCTTCGGGCGAAATCAACGTTCCAGTCGCTCGCCCGCAATGGGGGAGAGGCGTATGCGCGTTCGGTGGGCGTCACCCTGCCGGAACAGCGCGACGGCCTATTCACCGGCGCATTCAAGCGCGGCCTTGCCGGCCACCGGGCAGAGGACCGCTACATCTCCGCTATGGCCAATGCGCCGGCCCGCGAGGCGCTGGACCGGGCCCAATATGCCGACATGAAAATCTGGCTGCCGGGTGATATTCTCACCAAGGTGGATCGCACAAGCATGAATGTGGGCCTAGAGGCGCGGGAGCCGCTTCTCGATTACCGACTTGTTGAGTTTGCGGCGCGTCTGCCCGTTTCGCTTCGCCTGAGCGGCGGTGAAGGAAAGTGGCTGCTTAAGAAAACCATGGAAGGGCACCTGCCAGAAGATATCCTCTACCGGCCCAAGATGGGGTTTGTGACGCCGATTTCGGCCTGGTTCAAAGGCCCGCTGGCTGGAGAAGCCGCAGATCTGGCGACAAGCTCTACATTGGCAGAAACCGGTTGGTTTGATGCCGCGACCATCGCCAAGGCCGCCCGCGACCATAAGGCGGGGCTAGCCGACAATGGACGGTTGCTTTGGCAATTGGTGATGCTCGAAAAGTCGATGAAACGCCTGTTCGGCTAAAGGTGATTATCGGTTGTTCCGCGTGAGCGCGTCCATGACTGATTGCCAGAAAAGGCGGCGCTTGGTGAACAGGCGTGCCCGCTTCAATTCTGTGTCGCAGACAGTCTCTGCGTGACCCCCATGGCGTTCACGCAGGCGCATCGCCTCCACCCTTGCTTCTCGGGACAGGCCTGCCCGCACTTCTTGAGATATAAACATTTACAAAACCATTCCCGCCGAATCGGAAGTGGTCTATGCCATAATGGTTTCATTATAGAGACAAATGAAATATCTATAAATTAGGGTAATTTGCCTCAATGAAATAGAGCCCGTCCGGGGGGGCATTAAACCCAAGCGCAGTCCTGTCTTTAGCATCAAGCGCACCTTTTAAATCATCCGCCGACCATTTGCCTTCTCCAACGAGGACAAGGCAGCCAACCATCGACCGCACCTGATGGTGGAGGAAAGAGCGCGCGGCAACTTCAACTTCCAGTTCATCGCCAAAACGGCGCACGACCATCCTGTCAATCGACTTGATCGGGCTTGCAGATTGGCAATGGACGGACCGGAAGGTTGTAAAATCATGCGTGCCGACAAATATTTGTGCGGCTTCATGCATCGCTTCATGGTCCAGTGACGGCACAACCCGCCAAGCTCGACCTTGATCAAGGGCGAGCGGGGCACGACGGTTGACGATCCGGTAGATGTAACGGCGCCCTGTACAGGAAAACCGGGCATGCCAGTCATCCGAAACGACGGTGCAATCGAGTATGGCGACAGGTTGCGGGCGGAGCACAGCGTTCAACGCTTCCATCAAGCGGAACGGGGCCATCTCCTTGGTGATGTCGACATGTGCCACCATGGCTTCAGCATGGACGCCCGCATCTGTGCGGCCGGCGGCGTACACGACAATGGCGTCCCCGGTTATCCTTTTCGCCGCGTCCTCAATGGCCGCTTGCACACTGGGGCCATGCGCCTGCCGCTGCCAGCCCATGAAGGGCCGCCCATCAAATTCCACCGTCAGCCGAAATCGCGTCACGACAGGATCGACCCCTGCGGCATCGCAAAACCGCGCAGCATATCCGCTGGCGTCATGGCGGACTTGCCTGCGCGCTGAATGAGCGTTGGCCGCACCGCACCCGTTCCGCAGGCGATGGTCAATTGGTGGTCAAGCACTGTGCTTGCGGGGCCGGTTTCATTGAGCACTTGCGCCGAGAGGATCCGGAACCGTTCACCGCCAAATTCGAAAAATGCACCCGGCGCAGGGGCAAAGGCACGGACCTGACGCTCCACCGTTTCGGCGGCCTGATGAAAATCGATGCGGCTTTCCGCTTTGTCGATTTTCGCCGCATAGGTGACGCCTGCGTTTGGCTGCCCGACCGGCGGGTGGGCGGACAAATAGCCCAGAACCGTCACAAGCAGCTCTGCGCCCCGATTAGCGAGCTCTGCCGTCAGTTCGCCTGCAGTCTTGCCATCAATAGCGGTGTGCACCTTGGCCAGCATGGGGCCAGTATCCAAGCCAGCCTCCATCTGCATGATCGTGACGCCGGTTTCCGCATCCCCAGCAAGGATTGCGCGCTGGATGGGTGCCGCACCGCGCCAGCGGGGGAGGAGCGAGGCGTGGACGTTGACGCAGCCCAGCTTCGGCGCGTCGAGAATGGCCTGAGGCAGGATCAGCCCATAGGCCGCGACCACGGCAATGTCGGCTTCCAGCTCGGCAAAAGCAGCTTGCTCTTCCTGTAGCTTGAGAGAGGCAGGGGTCCGCACATCCAAGCCAAGCTCCTCCGCGCGCCTGTGCACAGGTGTTGGAGATAGCGCTTTTCCGCGCCCGGCCCGGCGCGGCGGCTGGGAATAAACGGCACAGATGTCGTGGCCTGCCGCCGCCAAAGCGTCGAGCGTTGGAACCGAAAAATCGGGTGTGCCCATGAAGATGATCCGCATGTTCTTCTCCAAGCCCTTGGCAAGGCACATTGCAAGCCCCTATCAGCAACATCATGGCATCGCCCGAAATAGATCGACTGACACAGGCGCTGGCGCGCCTCCCCGGCCTTGGCCCGCGTTCGGCGCGGCGCGCCGTGCTGTACCTGCTGAAAAAGCGGGAAGGGGCAATGGTTCCGCTGCTGGAAGCGCTTGCGCTGGTAAATGAGAATCTCTCGACGTGCGGCGTGTGCGGCAATGTCGACACGACCGACCCGTGCGGTATTTGCCGCGACGTCCGGCGCGATAGTCGTATGCTGTGCGTGGTGGAGGATGTGCCGGACCTCTGGGCGCTTGAACGGTCCCGCCTGTTTCCCGGAAAATTCCATGTTTTGGGAGGGCGGCTGTCAGCGTTGGAAGGCGTGCGGCCGGAAGATTTGAACATTGCGCCTCTGCTCGCCCGGATCGCCGAGGGGGGCATTGATGAGGTGGTGCTGGCGATGAATGCCACGCTGGAAGGTCAGACAACGGCGCACTATATCGCGGAAAAGCTTGAGACATCTCCAGTCCGGATCACCCAATTGGCGCATGGTCTTCCCGTTGGCGGGGAACTCGACTATCTGGACGACGGTACGTTGGCGCAGGCGCTGCGTGCGCGTCGGCCTGTGGCTTGACCATCAGCAACCCCATACCTAACTGAGCGACATGGCACTTCTTACGATTATCGAAACACCCGATCCACGCCTCAAGGCAATTTCCTCGCCCGTCGAAAAGGTGGATGACGATCTGCGCGTGTTCGTCGCCGACATGTTCGAGACGATGTACGACGCGCCGGGCATTGGTCTTGCTGCCATTCAGGTGGGCCTTGCCAAGCGGGTTCTTGTCATCGACCTTCAGGACAAGGATGAGGAAACGGGCGAAACCATCAAGGATCCAAGGGTTTTCATCAATCCTGAGATCCTCGAGG
>JBBATT010000123.1:6018-7028 GCA_040398605.1 Chakrabartia sp. | reverse complement strand
GGGCAATCCTGTCGACAAATTGCGCGGGTCAGTTGCCAGCGGCGAAGGCGAGCAGCTGGTCAATGCTTGGGTGAAGATTGACCGGGACAATACCGTCACCGCCATCGTGCCGCATTGTGAGATGGGGCAGGGCGCGCACACAACCTTGGCGCAAATGCTCGCGGATGAGCTTGATGCCGATTGGGCCAAGGTTTTGGTAATGCAGGCGCCTGCAGATGGCACCTATGTCGTTCCCGATGCTGCGCGGGCCTTTGTGGCCGCTTGGTCGGTCGATGCCCCCAAGTGGCTCGAACCGACGTACAACGGATTGTTCACGCAAGTTGCAAAGCTGGGTGATGTTTTGATCACCGGCGGCAGCTCTTCGATACGCACAACCGGTCAGCATACGATGCGGATTGCAGGCGCCGCCGCGCGTCAGATGCTGGTCGCCGCCGCTGCCGCGCGCTGGCATGTCCCGGCAAGTGAGATCGTCGCTGAGAATTCGACGCTCGTGCACAAAGCCTCAAACAAGCGCGGCACCTATGGCGAGTTCGCCGAAGCGGCTTCGCGTGAATCTATGCCGCAAACGCCGCCGCTCAAGGATGTGTCGCAGTACAAGCTGATGGGCAAAGGCCTCCAGCGGCTTGATATTCCGGCCAAGGTCAACGGAAGCGCGCATTTTGGCATCGACGCCCAAATTGCCGGACAGAAGCTGAAATATGTTGCCGTGAAGGCCCCGCCGGTGCCGGGGGCGAAGGTGGAATCCATCAATACAGCAACGGCCAAGACGATGCCGGGGGTCCGCGAGATCCTCAACATGGGTGACTGTGTGGCGGTTGTGGCCGATGGTTATTGGCAAGCCCAGCAGGCGCTCAACGTCATCGAGCCGCGCTATTCGCGCACCGAAGGCGACGCCCTCGACAGTGCGAAACTCTCGGCCCGCTTTGCAAAGGCGCTGGATGCGGCGGGGGACGCAGGTGGCACATCTCTGGCGAAGGAAGGCGACGCGCCCGGTGCTTTCGCCAGTGCCG
>JBBATT010000123.1:0-6008 GCA_040398605.1 Chakrabartia sp. | reverse complement strand
CCAAAAAGGTGGTCGCAGAATATAAAGTGCCCTTCGTGGCCCACGCTGCGATGGAGCCGATCAACTGCACAGCCTGGGTCCACGACGGCAAGTGTGAGATTTGGACGAGCACCCAAGTGCCGTTGATGGCGCGATCGGCCATCGCCAAGGCGCTGGAGATCAGCAACGAAGATGTGACGGTGAACCAGTTGTACTTGGGCGGTGCCTTTGGACGCAGGTTGGAGACGGACTATGCCGTGCAGGCGGCCCGGATCGCAAAGGCCACGGGCTATCCGATCAAGATGATCTGGTCGCGTGAGGAAGATACCCGGCAAGACTTTTATCGTCCGGCAGATACCAGCCGGTTTTCTGGCGGATTGGATGGCAGCGGCAAGCCGGTCAGTTGGAACAATGCGTTCACCCAGCTCAACGGTCCGGAAGGATCATGGGATGTCGCGCATTACGATATTCCCAACCGCTCCATCCGCCACGCGCAAGCTGACATGCATTTGCGTTTCGGCAGCTTGCGATCTGTGGACTATAGCCAGCAGGGCTTTTTCGTTGAGAGCTTCATCGATGAACTGGCGCATGCGGCGGGGCAGGACCCATATGAATATCGTCGCGGGTTGTTGAGCAAATCCCCACGGCACAAGGCGGTGCTTGAAAAGGTCGCGCAAATGGCGGGTTGGGGTGCGGCTTTGCCAAAGGACACCGCGCGCGGCATCGCTCTGGTGATGTCGTTTGGTACGATTGTGGCAGAAGTGGCAGAGGTTAAACTGGAAGATGGCCGACCAAGGGTGACCAAAGTGTGGTGCTGCGCCGATGCAGGCTATGTCATGAACCCCGATGGGTTTGCAGCCCAAATGGAAGGCGGCATCATCTACGGCCTGACCACCGCCCTTTATAGCGGGATCACGCTGAGGGATGGCGGGGTCGAGCAAAGCAATTTCCATGATTACCAGATGGTCCGCATGGAGGAAGCGCCCGAGATCGTCGTCGACTTCATCAATGGCGATAGCAAGGTGCTGGGCGGCGCCGGGGAGCCGGGGCTGCCGCCGCTTGCGCCCGCCGTCACCAATGCGATTTTCGCAGCGACCGGCAAGCGCATTTGTGAATTGCCGATAGCGAAACATTTTACTTAAATATCATAGTGTTAAGTCAATTTCTTGTTGCGGTGTCTAATGCCGTAGTCCCACCCACTTTAGGCGCCATGGGATGAGCGGACTTGCCGTCGCGATATTGGCGGCAGGCCGCTCGGCGCGGTTTGGTGTCGAGGATAAGCTTACCGCTCCGTTCCGTGGGAAACCGTTGGGGCTACATACTGCTGAAGTTCTGACGGACCTCAACTTTCTGCACCGCTGGGTGATTGTGCGGACGGCAGATCATCCGTGCGTGCCGGGCTGGGCGTCGGCAGGGTTTGAAACGGTCGTCAACGCCGATGCGTCAGAGGGCATGGGATCATCCCTGCGACGCGCGGCAAGGTGCGCCGATGAATCTGGAGCCAAGGGGCTGTTGGTCTGTCTGGCGGATATGCCTTTGGTGCCATCTGCGCATTTTGCGGCTCTCGTGCAGGCGTGGATCGAGCGTGGGGGGCTTGTCGCGTCGAAGGATGGCGCACTTGTCTCGTCCCCTGCGATATTCTCGCGCGAACATTTCGGGATGCTTGCGCGCCTGTCGGGTGATCAGGGCGCCAGGTCGCTGTTGAAGAGCGCCTATCAGGTCATCAGCCCTCCCGGCGCGCTGGTGGATGTGGATGATCCGGAGACGCTGCGGCGGTTGTCGACCTGAGCACTGGCTGCGCCAGGCATAAGTGAACCTATTAGACCGGTACAGTGATCTGCTTCGCGCGGAACACCGCTTGCCAGTTTTCGATTTCGCTGAAGACAACGTCGTCCGTTTCCCGGGCGAGGTCGGCGACGAGGCCAAAGTGCAGCCTGTCGGACGGCGCCTGCGCCAGCACCGTGATACGGGTGTGAATGACGCTCAACTTTTCGGCCGTGATCTCCGAGATCGCGGCAAAGCGCTCAAAATCGCCAAAATAACGAATGCCGGCGATCCCCGCGCCGAAGGTCGGGAACAGCACGCCCAATACTGTGAAATATCTGGAAGCGCCCTCAAGCCATTCGTGACTGATAATCTCTAGAGCGGACCCAGCTCTTAACGCCAGATACATAGCCACGGAGAGCACGGCGAGCTGGAACAGCCGTTCCGAGAGATGGTCAAGATTGTGGTGCACCGCGGCGAGCCGCTTGGCCTTGGCGAAATGATAGTCCCGCTGACTTGTCACATGGGCATCCAAAAGCTGTGTGAGCGCTCCGCGAAGATAGTCGGGCGACATGACCATCTTTGGCAGACCAATGTCTCTCAGCGCATGGCGGACGTACCATTCGGGCCAATTTGTTTCGGTGCCGCGCGGCCAGCGCCCAGCGCTTCTGGCTGCCCCGAGCGCGAGGAGGAGGGGCGCGTGCCGCAAATACTCAGCAAGGCGGCGTGTTTCGAACCAGCGTGCGTGCAGCCGTTTGCGCTGCCCCCTTATGGTGATGATGAGGATGCCTGCCAGCAGGACCAGCTCAAACAGCGCAAAGAGCCACTTCTGGCTTGATGGCACGACAGGAAGATATGCAATGCCCCCGACAATGGCGAGGCTCGACAGCAGGAACGACACGATCATCCCGCCACGATAAGCATCTGACAGATAGGCAGCGATCCCGTCGGCCCACGCAAATCGCTTCAGGCTGCCTTCGGCCACGCGATCAAAGAAGGCGTTATCGGCGCCTTGCAAAGTGCGCGCGGCAGAGAGCATCGCAGCGCCACTCCCGCTCAGAATTTGGTCCGGCGTCTCATAAGTCTGGGTCAAACCACGCAGACGGGATCGATCTGATTTTTGGGCGAACAGGGCCTCGACCCGCCGATAGGCGTGGCGGGATCGCTTGCTTTTGGAATGCCAAACCTCCCGGTCAAGGGCTGTGACGCCGGGATGGCCCACGTCTCCGTCCGGGCGGAAAACGGCGTCGACCAGCGCTTTGAGCCGGAGGGAGGCTTCCAGAGTTGTGGAGGCCTGTTCGCGGGCGGCCAAGGCCTCTGGGGCTTCTAATAGCCGCCATGCCTCTGGACAGGCGGGGTTGATCCAGAGAACTGGCGTGCCGAGATTGAGCGAGGCCTCGATGGTGTGGCCCGTCCCACCGATATGGCCGGTGGTGACGCCATCCCACACCGCAATCACGAGGTCGGATTGTTCGATAAGGATACGCCCGGCGAGCGCCACGCGCTTTGAACATTCCGCTGAAAAGAGTTGTGCGCTGATGAAATCACGCGGCGCGTCCATCTTCGCGAGAAAGAGGCGTGTGATGGCGTCGTCCTGATCCGCTAGGCTGAAGACATGGGCTTGATCGGTGAGCGCACGGATAGAGGCGGCATGAGATTGCGTGGCCGGGTCGAGCGCGTCTCCACCGGAGAGCAGCGTGCGGGCGTCATCGGCGTTTGACGGAAGCGCGTTGATGGCGCGGTTGAGGCGGCGTCCGAAAGGGAGCGGGGCCACCAACTGATACCCCCGCGTAAGCGCCATTTCGGCGGCCATCCGGTCGGTACCATCGGCTAGCAGCGTGTGAAGGCGGGTTGCTGCCAGATGCTGGCGGCCCAATGCGGGCTGGGCGTTGGCAACAGCACCATCGAGAAGATCCATGATCTTTGAAAGCGTTGCGGAAATTCTGTCCTCCGCGTCGGCAAATCCCTCATGCGCTGCGCGATGGCCTGTCACACCGATAGAGAGGCAAATCTTGGGGTGCGGAGGCATCAGCGCGTCTGGCAAGCAAAGGTCTCCGGGGTGCATCAGTTGCGTTTCTGGCTGCGCTTTCATCGTTGCATAAGATGCCAAAATACAATCAATTTGGTATCGATGTGAAAACGCGCCGTCAAATCATTCGGCTCTACCATGCGTAAATGGCAGCTTGTTGCTTCTCTCTGCCTCGCCTAGCATGGCCGAGTGCGTTGCGTTTTAACGACCATAATGGGCCTATATTGAACGGGGACGACGTCGCACATGCCAGATTTGGGGGCGTTGGATGATCAGGCATTGAAGACCGCGCCGACGGTCTTTTTCAGCTATTCTCGTGCCGATCAGAAACAGGCGCTATCAATCATCAAGGCATTGGAAAATAGTGGATTTCAGGTCTGGTGGGATGGCCTTTTAGAAGGGGGTGATACCTACCTCCCCACCACGGAATCCGCCTTGGAGAATGCCACAGCGGTTGTGGTGTTATGGACTAAGGACTCGGTTGCGTCTCACTGGGTCCGCGATGAGGCCACGCGCGGCCGTGAAAGAGGATGCCTTGTGCCGCTGTCTCTTGACGGCACGATGCCCCCTTTAGGCTTTCGGCAGTTTCAGGTGATCGATTTTTCGGGTTGGCGCGGCAAGGCAAACGCTCCGGCTCTGGATAGCCTCCAAAGGGCCGTCCGTGCGATGGCCGGGGATAAGCCGCAGGTCAGAACCGAGGCGCTGGCGCAGAAGCCAGTATCGCGGCGTCTTGTGGTCGGTGGCATGGTTGGCGGCGGGCTCGTCCTTGGCGCCGGTGGGCTGCTGGCTTGGCAGAGGGGGTGGCTAGGTGCAGCGGCGATATCCCTAAACAGTGTCGCCGTTTTGCCATTCAAGAACCTCAGCAGTGATCCTGAACAGGGCTATTTTTCGGACGGATTGTCGGAAGAATTGCGGTCCATTTTGGCGCGCAACGATATGCTGAGGGTGGCCGCACCCACATCAACAGTCGGTCTGCGCGATGCGGCAGACGATGCGATTGCCGTCGCACGCAAGCTGGATGTTGCCTATGTGCTGAGAGGCAGCGTCCAGCGCGCGGGGAATATGGTTCGCATCGCAGCGGAACTTATCAGTGGCGGCGATGCCTTGGTCAAATGGTCGCAAATCTTCAATCGCGAGATGCGCGATGTCTTCACCCTGCAAAGTGAGATTGCGAACAGCGTGGCCATATCCATCGTGACCGAGGTCTCGGGTCAGGCTCAGGCTAGCAAAAGTGCGGCCTCCCAGCGTCCCGTCGGTGGAACCAAAAACGTCGCGGCATATGACGCCTATTTGCGTGGACAGTCACTATTTGATCGGAGCGAGGGCGAAGAAGGCGACCGTGCGGCCTTAGCCCAATTTGATCTCGCAATTGCGAGCGATCCGGGTTTCGCGGCGGCCTATGCGATGCGGGCGAAAATGTTGTCTGCGATTGCCAACCAGACAGGCCAGACCGGCGAGATAAGGGCGCTCTACCAAAGTGCGTTGGTATCTGCCCGACGGTCTGTGACGCTCGCGCCCACCTTGGCATCGGGTCAGGATGCCTTAGGCTATGTCCTCAACAATGGCTTTCTTGCTCCGGCATCGGCACGTCCTGCCTATGCACGTGCATTGAGATATGGTCCGGGCGATGCCGATGTTTTGCGGGCCGGCGCAACCTTTTTGGCATTTGACGGACGGCCTGAAGAAGCTTCCCCGCTGATTGAGAAGGTGCTGGTGCTGGATCCTCTCAACGCCCGGGTCTTTCGGGCTGCCGGGAACATCGCCTATGTGGCCCGCGACTTCGCTGTCGCCATTCGCCATATGCAGCAGGCTCTGAAGCTCAATCCAAAAATCAGCGTCACACAGATGACAATTGGCAATGCTCTTGTTCTTAGCGGGCAGCCGGAGCGCGCGATTGCGGCCTATGAACAGGAGCCTGCGCGTCTCTTCGCCTTGACGGGACTTGCGATTGCGCATGCGCAAACGGGGGATCAAAAAGCAGCTGACGGCGCATTGGCACAACTCATGACGGAGTTTGGTGCCAACAGCCTCTACCAGCAGGTACAGGTTCTCACCCAATGGGGAAGGATTGACGAGGCGCTTGATCGTCTGGAGGCCGCGCGCCGCGCGCTAGACTCCGGGCTCTTGCTCGCACGCACCGATCCCATGCTTGATCCGCTAAGGCGCCTTGGTCGATTTGTGGCCTTGCTTTCGTGGATGGAAGCGCGCAAGTTTTGACGTGCAACAGGAAGAGGGA
>JBBATT010000122.1:3200-7069 GCA_040398605.1 Chakrabartia sp. | reverse complement strand
ATCCTCTGTCGATGTCGTTGACGAAAACGGCGATGACAGAAGCCGCGGCCGGCAAGCTTGAACAGGCGAATGACACGCTGGAAACGGCACTGGCCGTCGATCCCCGTAACCGGGCAGCCTATGTGGAACTGGCTTCAGTGGCGCGTAAGCAAGGCCTGCCTGGCAAAGCCATCCGTCTCTATCGTGAGGCGCTACTCATTGAGCCTAATGACATCATTGCGCTTGCTGGTCAGGGTGAAGCGCTTGTCCAGAAGGGCGCCGTGACGCGCGCGAAGGAAAACCTCGCCCGTATCGAGAAGATTTGCATCAATGCGTGCCCAGAACAGACACGCTTGGCCAGCGCGATTGACAAGGGTGCAGCGCAAACGATGGTGTCGGCTCAGGCAGTGACGCGGACGCCTTCAGTCAGCGCGACGGTCGAGAAGAAGCCAGACTGAACGCGCGACCAAGCGCGACAAATTCCTCGACGGACACAGTCTCTGCGCGTCGGTCGCTCGCGATCCCGCAGCTTTCCAGACAATCGAGCGCACCCGGCAGCCCCTTCAGGCTCTGGCGCAGCATTTTACGGCGTTGACCAAAGGCGGCGGCTGTCAACTGCTCCATGGCCTTAGGGGAGACTCCCTCGGGCGCGTCCTTGGGCGTGATATGCACCACAGCGGACATCACCTTGGGCGGCGGCGTAAAGGCAGAGCGGTGGACGGGCATCGCCATCCGTGCGGTTGTCCGCCATTGGGTGAGGATCGACAGGCGACCATAAGCCGACGTGCCGGGCTCGGCGACAATGCGGTCGGCCACTTCGCGCTGGAACATCAATGTCAGGCTTTTCCAGCGCGGTGGCCAATCTTCGCCGGTGAGCCACTGGACGAGCAAAGCTGTGCCGACATTATAGGGAAGGTTGGAGGCGATATGTCCACCATCGGGCAGGACTTCGGGCAGGGCGATGGCAAGCGCGTCATCTTCCCGCACAGTCAACATACCCGGAAAGGCCTGCGAGAGCTCTTCCAGCGCAGGCAGGCAACGGCGGTCCCGTTCGACAGCGATCACCTTTGCGCCTGCCTTGAGAAGCGCTCGTGTCAGGCCACCGGGGCCGGGGCCAACTTCGTAGACTGTCTCTCCCGTCAGATTGCCGGGGACAGCGGCGATCCGGTCCAGCAACTGGCCGTCGAGCAGGAAGTTCTGGCCGAGCGCCTTGCTCGCCGCCAGACCATGGCGTGCGATGACTTCACGCAGAGGCGGCAGTTCGGGTGTCACGCGGCCTTGCTTGGGCGATGCGATGCGGCCAAAGCTGCCATGCGGATGGCGGCGATCATGGCGCCGGGATGGGCCATGTCTTTGCCTGCAATGTCATACGCCGTGCCGTGGTCGGGTGAGGTCCGGATGATGGGCAGGCCCAACGTCATGTTGACGCCGTCATCGAAGCACAGGGCCTTTAAAGGGATCAAGGCCTGATCATGGTACATACAGAGTGCCAGATCATATCTGTCGCGCATATGGGGCGTAAAAAGCGCATCAGGCGCGATCGGTCCCATGACATCGAGCCCATCTGCGCGAAGCTGCTCAATGGCAGGGATGATGATGGTCGCTTCCTCATCGCCCATAGAGCCTTGTTCGCCGGCATGGGGATTCAGCCCTGCCACGGCGATGCGCGGCGCTTCTATTCCGAAATCCTTGGTAAGGCCTTTGGCGGCAACGCGCCCACGGCTGACGATCAACTCCGTCGTCAAAGAACTAGGCACTTCTGAGAGCGCGATATGGATGGTGATCGGGATCACCCGCAGCCCCGGCCCGGCAAGCATCATGGCCGCGTTCGAAGCGGACACACCGCACCGTTCCGCAATGAATTCGGTTTGTCCCGGATGGGTAAAGCCAACTTCCTGCAGTTTCTTCTTGGAAACGGGCCCTGTGACGAGGGCTGCGGCTTGACCGGATTGTGCAATACCGATGGCCAGCCCCAACGTATCGAGCGCACAGCGCGCGCCCTCAAGTGTTGGGGATCCGGGGACTGTATCGCCGCCATCATGAACGTTGATGAGCGGCAGAGCATCGTCAAAGGCGGCGCGCGCCTCTGATGGGGTAGAGATCAGTTTGATCGGGCCGGACCAGACATTGAGGAGCGCACGTTCATCACCGACCGCGAAAAAGCAGGGCAGATCATGCGCGGCCCGTGCAGCCCAAGCTTTGCCGACAATCTCAGGCCCGATCCCGGCCGGGTCCCCCAATGTGACGGCCAGTGGCTCCATGATGCGGATAATCAGCGATAATCGATGATGGCATCGCGGCGCAGATCGCGCAGGTAGATTTGCGCACGACGATTGATACGTTCATCGCGCAGCTGGTTCTCAATCGCATCTGGCGATGGCCCGTCTGCCGACTTCGGATCATCACGACCACACAGCGCCAGAACGCGCACGCCATCCGCCCGCGATCCAAAGGGCGGCGTGACTTGGCCGACCTGAAGGCCAAGTAGAATATCCTGCAACGCTCCCGGAAGATCCCGCACGCGGATCTGGTCATTGTCGACGACATCGGCATTGAACGTCTTTGCCAATACATCGGCACCACCACAGCCCTGCATGGCCTGTGCGGCCTTGCCAAAGGCTTCGGCCTTGGACTTTATCTGCGCGTCGGTGTCGCTGGGTGTGAAGCTGATGGTGACCTGACGCAGGCTCAGGACAGCGTCGCGTGGGTTGGCGACGAGGACTTGCCGACTGTCCGTCAAATATAGGATTGAAAAGCCGCCGGGCACTTCAACAGGACCGGCAATCTGGCCAATCTGGATCTCCTGCACCGCCTTGGCAAGGGAGTCCGGCAACTGAGCGGAACGGATCCAGCCAAGATCGCCACCCACTGCCGCCGTTGAGGCTTCGGAGAACTGGCGGGCATAGGCCTGGAATGAGCCGCCCTGACGGATCTGTTCGATAATGCGACGGCCGTTGTTGAAAACTTCCTGCGCATTTTCAGGCGTGGCGGAAAGGTAGATTTCTCCGACCCGATATTCAGACGTGCCTTTGGAGGCGGTCAAACGATCGGCGATCTGCTTCACTTCTTCATCGCTGACATTGATGAATGGCTCAACCTTGCGGCGCAGCAGGCGGCTCCAGGCGAGTTCGCCTTCAATCTGCCGCTTCATCGTCCGGTCCGACGACCCCTGCTCGCGCAGATATTGGGAGAAGCCCTCTACGGAGCGTTTGAAGTTGGAGGCGACACGGGCGAAGCTTTGGTTCACTTCGTCGCGTGCGATGGTAATTTCGTTGGCCTTGGCTTCCTGGATCTGCAGCGACTCGTCGATGAGATTGCGCAGGACCTGCACGCGCAGGCGGTCCCGCTCTTCATCCGACACGCGGCCGCTATTTGCTAGAATGACGAGTGCAAGGCGCTGGTCGACATCGGTGCCGGTAATGACATCGCCATTGACGATGGCGGTCGCCTTACGGACCTGCGGATCAAACTTGCCGATCGTGTTGATCGTGGCTGGCAGATTAAGACTGACACTGGGGGCAGCCGCTTCATCCGAAACGGTCTGCGCAAGCAACGCTGCACTCGCCGAACCCGCCAAGATGGTTGCGGTCATAATCTTGCGATAGGTGTTCGTCATTCCAGTCCTAATCCCTCACACGCCAAACACGGCGTGGCCCCAATGCCTATCAGGTGCTGAACGCAGCCTTAGCAAGCGAAGGTTCTCTAGCGACCAAGATTGCGGAAGGATAGCCGCAATTGGAAGGTGTTGCCCCGCAATGCGTCGCCCTGTGCGTCATAATCTCGCCGCCAGGTGAAGCCAAATGTCAGGCAATCATCCTCATAGGTTAGGCCGATCCGGTGACGGACAGGTTCATAGCCATCGGCCAGCGACGCGGGATCTTCGCGGCGGC
>JBBATT010000122.1:0-3190 GCA_040398605.1 Chakrabartia sp. | reverse complement strand
GAACCAAAGAGTGACCAATAGCGCGCAAATTGCAGTCGGCCTCCTAGGCGGACTTCCTCACGGTCTCTCAAATCTTCAAGCTGTGGGCCAATATTCCGGTTCAGGCGGAGATAGCCGATTGTCGCATAGGTCTTTGCGTTGCCGACCGTCGCGTCGATTTCGTTGCGACGGATTGCGAGGCTGTCCTTGTCCAGCCGATACCGGTGCGTGAAGCTGATGTAATTCTTGAAGCGGACGTTCGTCCGCCCGACAATGTCGGACGTGCGGCCAGACAGGCCGGTGCCATCCGGGAAGGGGGTCAATTTCGACGTCATGCGATAGCTTTGGCCGACATTGGCATCGATCCGCAGTCCGGGGGCATCCCATGCCCAGTCCACGCCATAGCTCACGCGCGAACTGTCTTCCCAGCGGTCATAGCCCGCAAACCGATTGAGCGAAAAGAGGTTGCTATCTTCCAGATCGACGGCGCGGGCGTCTTCATTGGGAACCCTTAGGTTTGCCGTCTTCGGGGTGCCGACGACCTGAAGGCGCGGGGTGAGCCTTTGCTGACCGCCAAACAGGCTGCCGACAAGCGGCCAGCGGACTTCTGCGGCGAGTGCGCCGACTGCGCGACCGGTCCATCCCTGTTGGCCGCGATAATCGACCGTAGCTGTGCTCAGAATCTCATCGGTGTGATAGGCATCGGCGCGGCCATAAGCTGTCAGCTTCACTTCCTGACCCGAAGGGATGATGCGGCGCAGATCCCATCGGGCACCTGCAAAAGCGCGCTGCGTATCTTGCCCGGCAGACCGCACAAGCGACAGGCTGTTCAATTGCAGCTCAATCTGCCCGCCCGCAAGCGGATCGCTGAGGCGCTTGCGCCAGTCAATCACGGGCAGCGCGAGGGGGAACTGTCCTTGAGCTTCGCCGGTGCGCAGTGTCTGGAATGCCCATCCTTGGATGGACAAATAGCTCGACCGGGTCATCCGCTCCAGATCAACGGTGGAGCGCAGGCGGTCATCGCGTGAAATGTCATAACGACGCAGGAAGGTCCGGTCACTGGCAACACGGGCGGATCCACTTAGGCTCCAGCGCTGGTTCAACTGGTATCGACCGCTGCCTTCAAAATAGCCGCGAAAATCCTGAAAGGCGGGCAGGGTTGG
Source organism: Chakrabartia sp. (assembly GCA_040398605.1). Lineage (GTDB taxonomy): Bacteria > Pseudomonadota > Alphaproteobacteria > Sphingomonadales > Sphingomonadaceae > Aquisediminimonas. Next base: position 2,048 of record JBBATT010000122.1, on the reverse strand, counting down.
GCTGCTCGGGTTCAGGCGACTGCCATAGGTGGCATAGCTGCTAATCTGATAAGCGCCTTTGCGGGTCAAATGGCGATAATCCACCTGCAAGAGTGGCGCGACATCGGAAAAGACGTGCGGCGTCAGTGTGAGGTCTTGGTTGGACCCGAACAAGACGTAGAACGGTGTCGCGACTTCAAGCCCGTTATTCTTGGTATATTGGATATTGGGGATCAGGAAACCCGTGCCCCCACGGTCATCCGCCGGATGGGACAATGCGGGCAGGGCGAGCACGGGGAGACCCAGCAGTTCCAACCGCGCATTTTTGTAGCTGATGCGATTTTTGACAGGATCATGAGTGACGCGCAGTGCTGTGATCTTCCAGATCGGTTCTTTGGGGCAGCCTTCATCATTCACCACGCGGCAGGGTGAATAAACAGCGCGTTCCAGCGTCGACACGCCATTTTTGCGCGCGCCGCTATTGGCCGCGAGGCGACCGCCATCCTTCAGGACGACGAGCAGATTTTCGACAATGCCGTCACGTAGCGTGTCTTTCAGCTCGACACTGTCGCCATAGGCCAGATCGCCCTCAGCACCGCGGACGATGACATTGCCTTCGGCGCGAACTTCGCCGGTTTTGCGGTTCCAGATGATCCTGTCAGCACGAACCCGGTTGCCTTCGCGCGTCATCTGTACAGCACCATCAGCGGTGACGACGTCGGTATTCTGATCGTAATCGAGCCGCTCAGCCGAGAAATTGATCTCAACCTCATCCGCGGGTGCCGCAGCCGCAGTCTGCGCAACAGCTGGCGCCACAGCGGTAAGCTTCGCTGCAGCGACGGCAAGCAACAGTTTTCGGGCAAATTTCACGTGTGGCTGTCTTCCGATTCCAATCGCGCCTATCGCACTGTCCTTAACATCCTGCAATCACCTCGCAGGTCTTCCGCTATGCGGTCCCTTTCCGTGTCGCTAACAAACGACATCCCGAATCGATTCAAATAAATACAACTTGTCAGGACCCGATATGATCAAAGTTCGTTTCGCCGCGGCCCTTCCCGAAGGTTCGCACTGTGTTGTGGTGCTTGTGCCCAAGGATGCGCTTGCCGCAACTGCGGTGCCGGGGGATGCCACGCTCATCCGTGCTGCCGCTGCGGCCAGCCGCTTTGAGGGTGAAGCGGGTGCTGTATCGGAGCAACATAATTCCCACGCAAGCGGGGCCCAGCGGCTTCTGCTTGTCGGCGTTGGGCAGTCGAGCGAAGAAGATTTCGAAAAGGCAGGGGCCGCTATTTCTGCACGACTGCTGACGTCGGGCGAAACGCAGGTTGCCGTTGATCTGACGGGTCTTGCGATCAAGCCTTCCGCAAAGGCCATTGCGCGCCTTGGCGCCGGGGCCATCCTGCGCGGCTGGCGTTATGACACCTATCGCACGAAGCTGCCTGAAAAGCAGAAGCCGACGCTGGCCGAAGTCATCATTGTCGGCGCGCCAGAAGGCATTGAAGGCGCTTGGGCGCATCAGTCGGCCGTCATCGAAGGTGTTTCCTTGACGCGTGAACTCGTGACCGAGCCCGCGAACATCATCTATCCCGCCACGTTTGTGGAGCGCTGCGCGCGCCTCAAGGACTTTGGCATAGAGATTGAAGTGCTCGGCCGGGATGAGATGGCTGCGGCCGGCATGGGCGCGCTGCTTGGCGTTGCGCAAGGGTCCATCCGTGAACCCAAGCTTCTGGTTATGCGATGGGACGGATCTGCGGGGGCGCAAGCCAAGCCCGTCGTCTTTGTCGGCAAGGGTGTGACGTTCGACACCGGTGGCATCTCCCTCAAGCCGCCTGGCGGCATGGAGGACATGAAGTGGGACATGGGCGGTGCAGGTGCTGTTGCGGGTGCTATGCTGACGCTCGCGGCACGCAAATCAAAAGCGCACGTCGTTGGCATTTGCGGGCTGGTTGAAAACATGCCTGATGGCAATGCGCAGCGTCCGGGTGATGTTGTGACGTCTATGTCAGGCCAAACCATCGAAGTCATAAACACCGACGCCGAAGGCCGTCTTGTCCTGTGCGACGCAATGACCT
>JBBATT010000121.1:0-7100 GCA_040398605.1 Chakrabartia sp. | reverse complement strand
CAAAAGTCATTTACGCCGTAGAAGATCCAAATCCAGTCGCCGCAGGGGGAGCGCAGATCGTGCGCGAGCCCGTCCGTCACGATGCGCAATTCAGAAATCAGCGCCTCAATGCGTTCCAGCATGGCGTTGAGCGTCGCGGCAAGCCTGTCAAACGTATCGCCGCTGCCATCCAGCCAGACGCGCTGCGACAATTGGCCGGCGCTCACCGCCTTGGCGGTTTCGCCAATGTCATTGACGCGCGCATTGATTATGCGGACAGCGGCAAAGGCGGCAAAGAGCGCCAGCGGCAGGCCGAAGATGAGCGCGGTGCCTGTCGCACGGTCGACAATTTTGGAGAGGCGCCGGTCATTCTCAATGATCTGGCCGGTCAGCAGGCGCGATCCATCGGGCAGATTGGTAACGAGAATGCCCATCTGTTCGGCGGTCCCGGAACCGCTGCGATAGAGCTGGATTTCGCTCCAGCCGAGTTGGGCTGAGGGGGGCCAGCCTTGCAGATTGCCCGCCACAGGCTTGCCCTTGGGGTCTGCCAGCAGGATGACCGCCGCGCGCCCTTCCGAAAACAGGATGCGCAGGGCGGCCAGTTTTTGGAAGTCTTCCTTGCCCTGCTTCAGATAGACAGGGCCAAGCTCTTGCGTCAGCCGCGCGGCATAGCTTTTGGCGTCGCGTTCCAGTTCTGCCCGCGTCAGCACCCGCAGGGTCAGCGTCATACCGGCTGCCAGAATCAGCTCGATCCCGAACACAAGCGTGATGAACCTTGCGGTTGAGGATCGCCAGAACTTGATCACTGGCGGCGGGCTATTCCCCGGCGCCGAGCCGGTATCCGGCGCCGCGCACGGTGTGGATCAGCGTGGCGTCCCCTTCGCCGTCGATCTTCTTGCGCAGGCGGCTGACATGCACGTCGATGACGTTGGTGCCTGGATCAAAATGATAATCCCACACGCCTTCCAACAGCATGGTGCGGGTCACGACCTGTTCTTTGTGGCGCATCAGATATTCAAGCAGGCGGAACTCGCGCGGCTGCAGATCCAGCGCGCGGCCGGCCCGCTTCACCTTGCGGGAGAGCAGGTCCATTTCCAGATCATGGCAGGTCAGCACCGTCTCAACGGCACTGACGGGGCCTGTGGTCGCCCGGCGCATGAGCAGCTTCAGGCGGGCAAGCAGTTCGGCAAAGGCAAAGGGCTTGGTGAGATAGTCGTCGGACCCGGCGGTGAGCCCTGCCACGCGGTCTTCAACTGCGCCAAGAGCGGACAAGATGATGACCGGCGTTGTGATGCCTGCCGCGCGGATGGCCCCGAGGACCGCCATGCCATCCATGCCCGGAAGCATCCGATCTAGCACGATTGCATCATAAGTGCCGTCAGTCGCATGGAACAGGCCATCGCGACCATTATTGGCGTGATCCACCGCAAACCCTTGTTCTGAAAGGCCTTTTACGATGAAATCGGCGGTGGTGTTGTCGTCTTCGACAAGCAGTATTTTCTGCGTCATTTTGGTTGCATAGCCCTTACCAGCGCGTCACCCCAAGCGGAAAGTGGTGACGACGGGTTTTGGGCTAGCAACTGTCCGTAAAGATTGGACTAATTCAGTTAAGTGTCAGGCAACCAGCTCGCGGCGGAGCGCGTCGCGTCGCGCGGGGGTCACGCCCAGCACCTCTTCGCAATAGCGATCAACGTCGCCGATTTCTTCAAGTGCGGCGTCCAGAAAGGCAGGGTGTACCGACATCAGCGCGCGCACAGCATCGTCTTCCATGTCCGGCCCAAAATTGGCGCGCACCGCGTCGGCACCCGCGGCAATGCGCCGTTCCATATTGCCTGCGACGTTGGTCAGCAGATAATCTTCGACGATATCGTCATGATGGACGCCCAGCTGGTGCTGGACCAGCGCCACAGCAAGCCCGGTGCGATCCTTACCGGCCAGACAATGGACAAGGCTGGGCCCATGGCCGTCGATCAGCCGGTCAAACATCATCCGATAAGTTTGCGTCAGGGTCGGGCGGAAGGGCATCTGCCGGTACAGATCGACCATAGCGTCATGCGCTTCGGCGGCGGTGCGGACGCCATTGCCTGCGTCGAGATGCGATCCGGCGCCCAAGGTGTTGCCGGGCGCGAAAACGACGTCCGCCGCATGATCGTCAGCGCGGCGGCAGGGGTGAAGCTCCCGCTCACTGTCGCTGCGCAGATCGACGATGGTGGCCAGCCCCAGACGGCTGACAGTCTGCAAATCCTCAGGCGTCGCGTCGCGGTGCTGGCCGGAGCGGAACAGGATGCCCGCCTTCACTTGGCCGCCGTCGCTGGTGCGATAACCGCCATAATCGCGGAAGTTGTGGATGCCGGTCAGGCCAAGGATGCGTGTGGTCATGCGGCTCGTCTACCTCCGGCGCCAAAATATGCCACCGCAAATATCCGCTGTGCATTTCGGCAAAATGACGGCCGGATGATTAAGCGAACGGGTCACTCGCGCAGAATCTAATAATCGACTTAGTCGATCATAGAGAGCGGACAATCCAATTGGCCTTGTGCGAGTCGGGAGGGTAGATAGGCTCCACGGCATCCGTGCCGCCCTATCCTCGATACCAAAATAAGGACAAATTCCGATGGCGATCATCAACACCGAGATCAAGCCGTTCACGGCAGCGGCCTATAAGGACGGCAAGTTCATCACCGTCACCGATGCCGATGTGAAGGGCAAATGGTCTGTCTTCTTCTTCTATCCGGCGGATTTCACCTTTGTGTGCCCGACCGAGCTGGAAGACCTCGCCGACAATTATGCCGACTTCCAGTCGATGGGCGTGGAAATCTACAGCGTGTCGACCGACACGCACTTCAGCCACAAGGCATGGGCCGATACGTCGCCTGCCATCGGCAAGATTCGCTACACGATGATCGGCGATCCGTCGGGCGTTGTGACCAACAATTTTGACGTGATGCGTCCGGGCGTCGGCCTTGCTGACCGTGGCACCTTCGTCGTTGATCCGCAGGGCGTGATCCAGGTGATGGAAATCACCTCGGAAGGCGTTGGCCGCAACGCGGTTGAACTCGTTCGCAAGATCAAGGCCGCACAGTATGTCGCAGCGCACCCGGGTGAAGTGTGCCCGGCCAAGTGGGAAGAAGGCGAAAAGACGCTTGCTCCCTCGCTCGACCTCGTCGGCAAGATCTAAGCAAGACCTCCGGCTCCGTCCCTCTCCTCCCCCAAATGGGGCGGAGCCAAAATCCCGGGACCAGCCCTTTGCTGGTCCCGGACCCCAAATTTACGGCCAGTTACCAATTCACGGCCAGTCCCCAATTTACGGAACGCACCCCCATGCTTGACGCAAATCTAAAGCAGCAGCTCCAAACCTACATGGCGAATATCACGCAGCCGGTTGAGCTCGTGATGTCGCTGGACGACAGCCCCAAATCGCGCGAGCTGGACGAGTTGGCGACCGAGATTGCCGCGCTGTCGGACAAGGTGACGACCGTCCGAAAGGATGATGACAAGCGCCGCCCAAGCATGATGATCCGCCGGGTCGGCACCGATATTGGCGTACGCTTTGCCGGGATTCCCCTGGGGCATGAATTCACCTCGCTGGTGCTCGCTCTGCTGCAGGTGGGCGGTCATCCGTCCAAGGCCGCGCAGGAATTGCTCGAGCAGGTCCGCAACCTTGACGGCGACTATGCCTTTGAAACGTATTTCTCGCTCTCTTGCCAGAACTGCCCGGATGTCGTGCAGGCGCTGAACCTGATGGCAGTCCTCAACCCGCGCATCTCGCACACAGCGATTGATGGCGCGTTGTTCCAGGATGAAGTCACGGACCGCAAGGTCATGGCCGTGCCGATGGTGTTCTTAAACGGCGACGTCTTCGGGCAGGGCCGGATGGAGCTGGAACAGATTGTCGCCAAGCTCGACACCGGTGCTGAAGCCAAGGCCGCTGCCAAGATCGCCGCCAAGGATGCGTTCGACGTGCTCATCGTTGGCGGTGGACCTGCAGGGGCGGCGGCAGCCATCTATGCCGCGCGCAAGGGCATCAACACCGGCATCGTCGCCGAACGCTTTGGCGGGCAGGTGCTCGACACGATGGGCATTGAGAACTTCATCTCTGTCTCCCACACCGAAGGGCCAAAGCTCGTCGCGCAGCTGGAACAGCATGTGAAGGACTATGATGTCGACGTCATGAACCTCCAGCGTGCCGAAAAGCTCATTCCCGCGACAACCGAGGGCGGCCTGCATGAAGTCGTGCTCGCGAACGGCGCAAGCGTAAAGGCACGGACACTCATCCTCTCCACCGGTGCCCGCTGGAGGCCGATGGGCGTGCCCGGCGAAGATGAATATCGCAACAGGGGCGTGGCCTATTGCCCGCATTGCGATGGCCCCTTGTACAAGGGCAAGCGCGTGGCGGTGATCGGCGGCGGAAACTCCGGCGTGGAAGCGGCAATCGATCTGGCAGGCATTGTCGCTGAAGTCACATTGATCGAGTTTGACAACCAGCTGCGGGCTGACGCGGTGCTCCAACGCAAGCTCAACAGCCTGCCCAATGTCCGCGTCATCGTCTCGGCGCTATCGACCGAAGTGCAGGGCGATGGCGAGAAGGTGACGGGCCTGAGCTATAAGGACCGGACGACCGACCAGCTGCACCACATTCCGTTGGAAGGGATCTTCGTCCAAATCGGCCTCGTTCCGAATACGGAATGGTTGAAGGGTGTCGTGACGCTCAGCCCACGTGGCGAGATTGAGATTGATGCTAAGGGCGCGACCAACATCCCCGGCGTATTTGCCGCAGGCGATGTGACGACCGTTCCGTATAAGCAGATCATCATTGCGACGGGCGAAGGATCAAAAGCGGCGCTCTCTGCGTTTGACTATATGATCCGCCTGCCTGCCGAACAGTCGGAAGCGCTCGCTGCCTAATCCCTCAGGCCGTCATTGCGAGCGCAGCGCGGCAATCCAGAAGCGCGTTGTCCGTCTGGATTGCTTCGCTTTGCTCGCAATGACGCAGTGGCCGTGATCAGGCCGGGACGAACAGGAACCAGAAGAAGATTGCGGTTGCCGCTGCCATCACGGCGGTGGCACCCCAGCCCCAAAGGGTCGCACGATGGGGGAGCACCAGCTCCCCCATCGCCTTTTCGTTGCGGACGATCAGCATCATCACGGCCATCAGGGGCGCTGCCAGAACGCCATTGACGACAGCGGCCCAGTAAAGCGCTTTGGCCGGATCAATCCCGCCCATATTCACAAGTCCGCCGACCAGCGTGGTGGCCGCGATTGTGCTGTAAAAGAATTTGGCCTGTAACGGCTTCGACGCAAGGCTGCCCGTCCGCCCCATCATTTCCGTGACAGCATAAGCGGCTGACCCCGCCAGCACCGGCACTGCCAGCATCCCCGTTCCGATAATGCCCAACGCGAACAGGGCAAAGGCAAGGTCGCCTGCGATGGGCCGCAGCGCTTCTGCTGCTTGGGAGGATGTCTCAATATTGGTGATGCCATGGGCGTGCAGCGTGGCCGCCGTCGCAAACACGATGGCGAGCGAGATCAGGGAACTAAACGCCATCCCCGTCAGCGTATCAACGCGGATACGTTCCAGCTCCGGCCCTGCTGTCCGCGGCGTCTCGTAAAGCGGCTTGGCATGGTGCCGGTGCTGCTCTTCAATCTCCTGCCCCGCCTGCCAGAAGAAGAGATAAGGGCTGATTGTGGTGCCAAGAATAGCGACCAGCGCGGTCGCATAGGTCGGTGTCCATTCGACGTCGGGAATGATCAGCCCTTTGAGCGCTTCGCCCCAGGGCACGTCGGCCACCATCACAACGGCCACATAAGTGAACAGCGACAGGGTGCTCCATTTCAGCACATTGGCGTAGCGCGCATAAGGCATCACAACCTCAAGCACGACGCAGATGATTCCAAAGGCCAGCGTGAAGAGCGCCGCATTGCCGCCGGTGAGGAGTTGCAGCGCCGCGCCCATCGCGCTCAGGTCCGCGCCCAGATTGATGACATTGGCAATCAGCAGCAGGGACACGATCATGAAAAGCAGGCTGCGCGGATAATGCCGCCGCACATTGGCGGCGATCCCCCGGCCGGTCACGCGGCCAATCTGTGCAGCGACCTCTTGAATGACGACCATCAGCGGGAAGGAAAAGAGGAACGTCCAGGCAAGGCCATAGCCAAATTGGGCGCCAACTTGGCTGTGCGTGCCGATGCCGGAGGGGTCATCATCCGCGGCGCCCGTGATGAGGCCCGGCCCCAAGCGTGACAGAAACCCCTTGGGTGCTTTGGTGTCTTCACGCATATCGCGATGATGCCACTCTTACCAAGGAGAGGCCAGCGAACAGTTGCGCAGCGTGGAGAAGGGTTTCTTACGCAAACCATTCTCCTGCCGGATAAATTTGCTGTTGACGATAGTCTCAATTGTTATCAGTCTCTGATCCCGGAGCTGCCAAAGGTGGCCTGGGGATAGATGGGAGAGGGCTTAGGTATGGTTCGCCTTCGTAATGAAGACGTGGCACAGCTTCGGCTTGTGTCAGATCAGGTTGGCACCGCTGAAACTGCCGACGACATGAAGCATTTCGTGATGGGCATGATCGCGGTCGCCTTGGTGCTGTGCATTGTGATCGGCAGTGTTCTGGTGTCAGACGTGCTGAGGATCCTCTCCGCCATGGTCTGCGACACATTTGATTTTCCGACATTCGTGAGTTTTCACTGACGCCTCCTTTCTGGCTGCAGGCCGGGTTAGGGGTTCAGGCGGAGACTTGGAGGACGCGAAGGGTGTTGTTGGGACGTCTTCTCCAACGCCGCCACCTTTTGTGCTCCGGACCTGTTCCGGAGCCCATCTTGCCGCCTTTACAACGTTTGGGCCCTAGGCTCCGGTTCAAGCCCGGAGCACAACAAGAAGCTCCTCCGGTTCAAGCCCGGAGCACAATCTGTGTCTCCGCGCCTCCGCGCTTCCGCGTGAACCTTGTGGCAGCCCAGTTCACGCGAAGGCCGCGAAGGAAAGAAGCCCGCGAAGGGTGTCTCCCCACCTCGTCATGCTGAACTTGTTTCAGCATCCATGAACACCGCCATCTAAATGTTCACGCGGAGGTTTTAGATCCTCCCCCATCGGGGGAGGTGGCAGCCCGCAGGGCTGACGGAGG
>JBBATT010000120.1:6044-7131 GCA_040398605.1 Chakrabartia sp. | reverse complement strand
CGGGCGCCACGTCGAACGTCTTCAGATCTTCGTAAACCTGCTTAGCGGCATTGTATGCAAGGCCGGTGACGAGCGCATAGCCCACCCCCGCATGCAACAGCGCCACCGCACCGATCGCGAAGATCTTCCGGCCGCTCGGTTCTTGGTCAGCATAGGCCATTAAAAAACGACACTCCCTCCAAAAAAAACGACAACAGGAGCCACTGGTTGGCCTAAACCAAATCGTGCCTCGCCTGATCTCGTCTGCAACTACGGATTCTATTCATACAGACACGCTTCGTCTATCGCGCAGTGCGGACTGACGCAATCCGTTTTGTCCGGCGTTGCGCTGAGACGTGATGAGACCAATCTGGCAGTAGACGCGCGGGTTCGCGCTGATGGAGATGAAGTTGCACAAAATGCTAAGAATGATGGCCGCGGTGGGCGTGCTCATGACGACAAATGGTGCGGCGCAACAAGGTGCGGCCTCCATTGTATCCAGCACTTACCCATATCCAGACTTGGCCGATCTCGCACTTGCGGCACCCATCACCACGCATGTCAAAATCAAGTCTGCCCAGCGCTTGTCTAAGGAGATGTCCGTCGGGGTCCGTCCAGGCTTCGTCCGCCACCTTATCACTGCGGATGTAATTGCGCTGATCAAGGCGACGGAAGGCGTCCCCAAACGCGTCCAATATCTGGTCGACTTGCCCGTTGATTCGCGCGGAAAGGTCCAAAAGTTAACCAAATCCGAATCGCTGGTCTTCGCCATCCCGGCGGGCCCGGCCTTTGTCAGGCTGGTGGCGCCAGACGCGCAAGTTTCGTGGTCGCCTGAGGCGGCCCGCTCTGTGCGCGCTATCTTGTCAGAGGCGGCGAGGGCCGATGCGGCGCCGGTCGTCCGCGGGATTGCATCTGCCTTCCATTCCGAGGGCAGCATCCCCGGCGAAGGGGAGACGCAGATCTTCCTGAACTCTCCAGAAGATAAGCCGGTCTCCCTCACGGTGCAGCGCCGGACGGGAGAAGATCCACGCTGGTTTGTTTCACAGGGTGAAGTTGTCGACGAAGGCACCAGCCAGCCCCGACCCAACACTCTTTTATGGTACAGAAT
>JBBATT010000120.1:0-6034 GCA_040398605.1 Chakrabartia sp. | reverse complement strand
CGCCTACACATTGCCTGCCGCCATCCCGCCATCCGCTGTGGACGGGCAGCCGAACGAGACGATCGCCAAAATTGGTGCCGACTATAAGGTGATTCTCGATGGCCTCGGCCCCTGCAACCGGAGCCGAAAGGCAGTGGGAGCGCGCTAGGCGTCTTTGCCCAAAAAGAGGAAGTCGCGCTCAAAACTTTTAAGCGAGGCGCCAGCATCAACGAAAATCGTCTGGCCGGTGACAACCTCCGCCGAGGCGAGCCACAGAACCGCATCCGCCACATCGTCTGGCTCAGGAAGACGGCCCAGCGGCATAGCGGCCCGCAGCGCTTCCATCTGGCTGGGCAGATAGTCGTCGGTTGGGATAACGAGGCCGGGCGCGACAGCGTTAACGCGGATCTTGGGTGCCAGCGCACGCGCCAGCGTTTCTGTTGCTCCGAAAAGCGCCAGCTTTGAGATCGTATAACTCAGCTGGTCCCCACCGGGATGCCGGATGCGTTGATCAAGAATATTGATGACGGTCGCTGTTTGCCCTTGCGCCACATGGCTTGCCAGCGCGGTTGCCAGTGTCACGGGCGCTCCGGCGTTCACATTGAAATGCGCGCTGAGCGAGGCCGGCGTCACGCTGGCGGGATCATCCCATTCAAATTGCGACGCGTTATTGACCAAAAGGTCCGGTGCCTGCCCGAAATGTGCTTCAACCGATGGGATAAGATGCTGAACTGCGTCGGGGTCCGAGAGATCAGCCGTGAAGCTGAACCAAGGCGTGTTGTGACGCGACAGAATTCCTGCAAGCGCCGCATCCGGCACGTCCGGCTTTCGGCCATGGAGCGCGAGCGCCCAACCATTCTCGGCCAGTCGGGCAGCGATAGCGGCGCCAAGGCGGTGAAAGCCCGCCGTGACGAGGGCAAGCCTCAAGTGCGGCTCCGTGCCAGCGTGATGCCGATTTCTTCTCCGTCGTCGGCAATGGCCAGTTTCACGATCTTCACCTCAACGCGTTCCACCCGGTCATCCTGAACCATTAGAGTTTCGATGATGTGGTCTGCCACAGCCTCGATCAAGACGAAATGCACACCTTCGGGCAGGTGAGTCATCGCGCGCTTGACGTCCATGTAGTTCTTTGAAGCCGCCAACGGCGTGTCTGCCGCATAATGATCAGCGCATTTCAGATCGACCTTCACCGACATCCTTAGCGGCTGGGGCAGATGCGTCTCCTCTGAATAGATGCCGGTCAGGACGAGCACTTCAAGGTTGGCAACTTCGAGGGTTAGGCTGTCGGAACGGTTGGTCATGACCCGCGCCCATAGAGAATTTTGCAACACTCGCAACCGATCATGCTTCCATTTCCAGCCGTCGGCCCTAAATCGCGCGCTTCCATCTTGAGTCGAAGGCCCGCATTTGATCCGTCTTGTCCCCTTGTCCACCATCCCCTCCGCAGAGGTAGAGACGCTGCTGGATGCCGCGTTCGGCACAGACCGTCATGCGCGGACGGCCTATCGCATCCGCGAGGGCATGGCCGCGATCGACGGACTCAGCTTCGCAGCGATGGAGGAGGACCGGTTGGTCGGCACCATTCAGGCTTGGCCGATTGTCGTTGCCCATGATGCAGGTGCAGACCCCATGACGCTCGTCGGCCCCGTCGCAGTTTTGCCAGAAGCGCAGCAAATGGGCATTGGCAAGGCGCTGATGACCTGCCTGCTTGACGCAGCGGACGCCGGTGGGAGTGACGCCATGGTCATGATCGGCGACCCGGAATATTATGGCCGCTTCTTCGGCTTTACCGCAGACGCGACCGCCAACTGGGGCGTTCCCGGCCCTGTTGAGCGCCACCGGCTGCTTGCGCGCATCCGACGTCAGGGCGGGATTGCGGCGGTTGGGATGCTCGGCCCCGATACAGGCTTTGCAAGGCGGGCCGCCGCTGCCTAAAGCCATAGGCATGCCTATGCCCGAAACCTTGCCCGACCTGTCCCGCCTGTCTCTGGCAGAGATTGCTCAGCTTTCTGCGGAACATAAATTGCCGCCCGTCGACCAATGGTCACCTGCCAAGTCAGGCGAGAGCGAGATGCGCATCGCGCGCGACGGCACCTGGTACCATCAAGGCTCGCCCATCCGACGCGAAAACATGGTGCGCCTATTCTCAACGATCCTGCGACGCGAGGCGGATGGGCGTCATGTGCTCGTCACGCCCGCCGAAAAGCTATTCATCGAGGTCGAGGACACACCCTTTATTGCGGTGGAGGTGAAGAGCGAAGGGGAAGGACGCGACCGTCGGCTCGCCTTCCGGCTAAACACGGGCGATCTGGTTTTGGCCGGGGCTGAGCACCCGTTGACCTTTGGCGGAACAACCGAGGCACCGCACCCGACATTGCTGGTGCGCGGGGGCATGGAGGCGCGGGTCGAACGGACGGCCTTCTATGCGCTCGCCGATTGGGCGATTGAGGAAGCTCAGGAACCGATGGGCCTTTGGAGCGACGGCAGCTTTTTCACGATGGCAGCCGCATGACTCTGACGGCTAAGCTCCGTGACCTGTTGTCCGCCGGGCATGCGCAGGACGTCGACCTGCTTGAAGGTGACGGGCACTTTAACGAGCGTCCCGCCTCGACCGTCGATGCTGCTGTGCTCGTGGCCATCACCGACCGTGACAGACCCGGCGTCATTCTGACCCAGCGGCCAGAAACGATGCGCAAGCACGCGGGGCAAGTGGCCTTTCCCGGCGGGCGTGTTGATCCTGAAGATGCGGGCCTTGTGGCAGCAGCCCTGCGAGAAGCAAATGAGGAAGTCGCTCTGCCCGCGTCGCTCGTTACGATTTTGGGGATGACGGACCCCTACCGCACCATCACGGGGTATAAGGTCACGCCTGTCATCGGCGTGATCCCGCCTGATCTTGATCTCACTGCTAATGTAGATGAAGTGGCGGCCATCTTTGAGGCGCCGCTTGATTTTCTGCTCGACCCGGCCAACCACAAGACGAACACATTGGACTATAACGGTCGGACGCGGACCTATTATGAACTCCACTGGGAAGACCGGCGCATCTGGGGGGCAACTGCCGCAATGATCGTCAATCTGTCAAAGCGGCTGGCATGGCGCGGATAATCGTTCCCGATGACAATGGCCTGAAGGCCGTGGTGGCAGCCCTTGGCGGCGAAGTCCGCCTTGTCGGCGGCGTGGTGCGTGACACTTTGGCTGGCCAAGTGACAAAGGACATCGACCTCGCAACCCCGCTCCTTCCAGAAAAGGTAATTGAAAAGCTGTCAGCCGCGCAGATCAAATGCGTGCCCACCGGCCTTGCCCATGGGACCGTCACGGCTGTTGTCGATGGCCACCCCTATGAAATCACCACGCTGCGCCGCGACGTCTCAACAGACGGACGGCGGGCGACGGTGACGTTCACGGATGATTGGCAAGAGGATGCCGCCCGCCGCGACTTCACGATCAACGCGCTCTATGCCGACCCGGAAACGGGGGATATCCAAGATTATTTCGGCGGGGTGGCTGATCTTGAAGCAGGCATCGTGCGCTTCATCGGCGAACCGCTGACCCGCATCGCCGAAGATCATCTGCGTATCTTACGATTCTTCCGGTTCAACGCCCGCTTTGGCAAAGGTGCGGCACACCTCGAGAGCCTTGCGGCCTGCCGCCTCCGGGCAAACGACCTGATGGCGTTGTCGCGGGAACGCATTGCGATGGAGTTGCTCGCGATCCTCGCGCTGCCAGACCCAGCGGATGCTATCGCGTTGATGATCGACAATGGCATTTTTGTGCCTGTTCTGCCCGAGATCACAGCAGCAGCACCTTTGGTCCGCTTGCTGGAGCGGGAACAGGCCCTCGCCGTGGAACCAAATGCCCTGCGCCGTCTTTCGGCGCTCCTCCCTGCAAGCCCCAGCTTAGCAGAAGAGATCGCCAACCGGCTTCGGCTCTCAAATGCCGAACGCAAGCACCTCATCACGCTCGCATCGCGCAGTGCCGACGATGATGCCAACCCCAAGGCACTCGCTTACCGCCTGGGGGTTGATGCCGCCGCCGACCGGCTCTTGCTCGGCACCGGCAACGCGTCAGAGATTCTTAGCTGGACGCCGCCCAAATTTCCGCTGACCGGCGGGAGCATCGTAGCACGCGGCATTCAGGCGGGACCAGACGTCGCCCGCGTCCTGCAGGCGGTCGAGCGTCAGTGGATCGAAGAAGGCTTCCCTGATGCAGAGCGCGTCGGGGAAATCGCGGACAGCCTGATTTAGCCGAACCGCCTGATTTAACCGAAGGTGTTGTCGCGCGGGAAGCCGAGCGGCGGCATCCGGCCTGCGGCCCCGCGGGCCACACGCCAAGGCGTCAGATCGCTCTCCGTCCGCGTCCGACCGGTATCTCCGCCCATCGCCCAGCTCAGGCCCTCTTCCAGCTTGAAGGTCACAACGTCGGAGAGGCCGCCGTCCTTGTATTTCTGGATGGTCACGCCCTGGCCCCGGCCCATTTCGGGCAGTTCGTTGAGCGGGAAGACAACGAGCTTCCGGTTGTCCCCAACAGCGGCCACGTAATCATGGTCCGCTCGGATCGTACGAACGACCGATAGTTTGGCACCCGCACGGACGTTCACGACTTGCCGCCCTTTGCGCGTTTCGGCGATGATTTCGCTGCTTTTAACAACGAAGCCCTTGCCGTCATTGGCGGCAAGCAGCAGCCGTTCATCCGCGCGGGCAGGCAGCAGGTTCACAATCGCGAGACCGTCGGGCAGGTCAATCATGAGGCGGACCGGCTCCCCAAAGCCGCGTCCGCCGGGCAGTTTGTCAGCCCCTAGCGTGAAGAAGCGGCCATCTTCCGCGGCGAGCAAGATCTTGTCGGTCGTCTGCGCATGGAAGGCAAAGGCTGCGCCATCCCCTTCCTTGAACTTCAGCGCATCCGCCGCATCAAGGGCAACATGGCCCTTCATCGCCCGCACCCAGCCACGCTGTGACATGATAACGGTTATCGGTTCCCGCTCGATCATCGCTTCGAGCGGAATGTCTCGCGCAGGAGCAGCTTCTTCAACCAGTGTACGCCTGCGGCCGATGGGCGTTTCAGGGCCGTATCGCGTGCGCAGCGCCGCGAGGTCCTTCTTCAGGCGCGTCTTCTGCTTCGCCGGGCTGTCGAGCAGGGCGACCAGCCCTTCTCGCTCTGCCATCAGCTTGTCGCGTTCGCCCTTGAGCTCCATTTCCTCAAGCCGCCGCAGACTGCGCGGCCGCATATGTAGGACGGCTTCGGCCTGACGGTCGGTCAGGCCAAACTCTGCCATCATAACGGGCTTGGGCTCATCCTCGGTGCGGATGATTTCGATAACCCGATCCAGATTGAGATACGCGATCAAATAACCGTCGAGCAGTTCCAGCCGATCATCAATCTTGCCGCGCCGGTGCTGTGACCGGCGGATGAGCACTTCAATCTGGTGGTCAAGCCAAGCAACCAGAACCGATTTCAGCCCCATGACGCGCGGCGTGCGGTCCGCCCCAAGCACGTTCAGGTTGAGCGGAAACTTGTTTTCCAGATCGGTCATCCGGAACAAGCTTTCCATCAGCACATCGGGATCAACCGTCCGACTGCGCGGTTCGATGACGAGCCGGATTTCTTCGGCCGATTCATCGCGCACATCGGCGAGGATCGGCAGCTTCTTATCATTCACAATCTGGGCGATCGCTTCGATCAGCTTGCCCTTTTGCACCTGATACGGAATTTCAGTGACAACAATCACCCAGGTGCCGCGGCCCAAATCTTCGACCGACCAGCGTGCCCGCACGCGGAAAGAACCACGACCCGTGGCATAGGCTTCTGCGATGGAGGCCGCGCTGTCGACCAGTTGCCCAC
This sequence comes from Chakrabartia sp., assembly GCA_040398605.1. Lineage (GTDB taxonomy): Bacteria > Pseudomonadota > Alphaproteobacteria > Sphingomonadales > Sphingomonadaceae > Aquisediminimonas. Next base: position 217 of record JBBATT010000120.1, on the reverse strand, counting down.
CTGTCGGAAAGTCCGGCCCCTTCACGAATTCCATCAATTCGATGGGCTCGCACTTCGGGTTGTCGATCACATGCACGGCGGCATCGATGACTTCGGCCACATTCTGCGGCGGGATGCTCGTCGCCATGCCGACCGCGATGCCGGAGGCGCCATTGGCCAGCAGGTTCGGGAACAGGCCGGGGAAAATCTCCGGCTCTTCATCTTCGCCATTATAGGT
>JBBATT010000119.1:0-7224 GCA_040398605.1 Chakrabartia sp. | reverse complement strand
CGACGGCTCATTTTAGTGGGTAACTTTGACGGAATGTGCGCCAAGGCTGGAATGCGGCCGCGAAGGTCGCTAGGCGGGCTAGATGAAGATACATCCTCTTGTTACGACAACAGAAGCGCTGGCAGAATTGTGCGCGCGTTGGGCAAAATCGACCTTCATTGCCGTCGATACCGAATTCATGCGCGAAAACACCTATTGGCCTGATCTCTGCCTCATCCAGGTGGCCGATGAGAATGAGGCGGCGGCCATTGATCCTAAAGCGGATGGGTTAAGTCTTGAACCGCTGCTCGATCTGATGACCAACAATGAGGATGTTTTGAAGGTCGTCCATGCCGGTGGGCAGGACATTGAAATCATCTGTAACCTGACAGGCAAATCGCCGCACCCGATGTTCGACACACAGATCGCTGCCATGGCCTTGGGTCAGGGCGAACAGGTCGGCTATTCAAACCTTGTTGATGCATGGCTCGGCATCCAATTGGACAAAGGCGCTCGCTTTACCGATTGGGCGCGCCGCCCGCTGGACAAGCGGCAGATCGACTATGCCATTGGCGATGTGACGCATCTGGCAGTCATTTTTCCGCAGATGCTGGAAAAGCTGCGGACCACGGGCCGTGGTGTCTGGCTGAATGATGAAATGGAGCGGATTGCCGACGCGTCCAATTACGTCGCCGATCCACAGACAATGTGGAAGCGCGTCAAAATCGCGACCCGTAAGGCAGAACCGTTGGGACGCCTCAAGGCACTGGCGGCTTGGCGCGAAACCGAAGCGCGCAATAAAAACATCCCGCGCGGTCGCATCATGAAGGATGAGACACTCGCAGATTTGGCGATGCACCCGCCGCGCAGTCAGCAGGATCTTGCCAAGGTACGCGGGCTTTCCACGTCTTGGGCAGGAAATGAAATTGGCAGCCGCCTTATGGACACTCTGGCTGATGCAGCGCCGCTCTCTGCGGCAGAAATGCCAGCGCGTGATGATCGCCGGCCCGGTCTGGGGCGCGAAGGCGCGCTTGTTTCAGACCTTTTGAAGCTCCTGCTCAAGATCCGGGCGCGCGATATCGATGTCGCCCCGCGCCTTCTTGCTCGGACTGACGAACTTGATTTGTTGGCAGCAGGCCAGCGTCAGGATCTCGCTATCCTTGATGGGTGGCGGTTTGAACAATTTGGCCGTGATGCGCTTGATCTAGTCGAAGGACGTTTGGGCTTTGGCGTTGTTGGCGGGAAGCTTAAAATCACGCGGATTGAAGCTGATACGCAATCCAGCGAAAACGCTGAATAACCCTTAAAGTCCTTTGCTCCGTCAGTCGATGAGCCCGCGTGCGACAAGCGACTCACGGGCCAGCGGAACGGTGAGTCCACGTTTTTGAGAAAGTGATGCCGCATCCAGTGCCTCAGCCGCCATCAGCAGCGTGAGGTAGCTCCGCTCAAGCCGCGATGAGATATAGGACCCGACCTCAGGCGGCAAAACCAAGCCACGCTTCGCAAGCATCTTGGCCAGCAGCGCTTCAATCAAAGCCGCGTCGGGCGCGTCAATGGTGACGATTGGTGTCGCTGCAAGGCGGGACCGCAAATCTGGCAACTTAATCGACCAGGCCGGTGGCGCCTGACCGGCAACGAGCAAAAGCGGCACCCGCGTTTCCTGCGCGACATTCCATGCGTGAAACAGATCTGCTTCCGGTTTGGTCTCGGCGTCGTCAATAATGGTCCCACCAGAACGGGCGGCGAATATCCGAGCGAGAAGGCTCCGCCCGCTCTTTCTTGGGCCGACAAGCAGCCCTGCACGCACAGGCCATCCACCCCACCGATCCAGATGGCGGACAGCCGCTTCATTCGCGGGCGTGACGATGAAATCGCTTTGCTCTTCCTGTGCGGGCCAATCGAATGGCAGGCCGATTTGGGTCATCTGATTGGGCAGCGTGTCTATCGGCGTATCCGGATCGTATCCCCGGAAACCGTCACCCGGTATCCGCGCGCGGCGAGGCCAAGGCGCAGCATGTCAGCATCGCCATCAAAGGCGACGCGCATGACAGAAACACCACCTAGCGCGAGGCTCGATGTCGATGCGGAACGCACACCTGGAACGGCCTTTACTGCGGATTCCGCCGCTGTGACCGAGGCCACATCAGGCGTGTCAAACTGGATCGAGAAGGCCTTCGCCGCCGTCGCAACCGCGCGCTCTTCATCCGGAGTCGACACCGCTTGCTCACCTGTATCTCCGACGTCCTCCGCCTCTGTCACAGCGTCGAGTTCTTCTTCGGCAACAGGTTGTTCGATGATCAGAGACGTATCCGGTGCAAGACGACCCGCATCCAGCGCCTGAGCAAACATCCCGTCCAGCCGCTTGACGCCTGCATCCATCAAATTAGGGATGCCGGCGCTCGATCCGACACGCAGAGTGAAGTTCCCGAGGGGCTTCGAGTCGGGGCCATAAAATGCCGAGAAATGCCCGAGCACGGGCCCGCCGGGATAAATGCGCTCCAGCCGCACTTGCGGGATGATGAGGTCTGCAGCTCCATATTGGTCAAGCAACATCCGCCACCAGCGACGTCCGGGCCGCTTGGTCTGCGATGCGGTCAACAAAAGGGGATCAGCCCCGCCGCCGGTCGGGCGAATATAATCAATGACGCTATCGGCAGTTCTGAAGCGCGCCCATGCCTTTTGCCATTCTGTCCGTGTTTCAAAGCTTTGGGGTAAGCCGCCACTATACTGGATGGGAACGACCAGCAGGGGTGCGGACCGCCGCATATGGCCGGCAACGCCCAAAATTTCTGATGTGCGGACGCGATCAAACAAAATGCCTAAGCGCGCGATATAGCGGTTCGGGCCAATTTGTTCGTCTTCCACGACAATACCCGACACAATCGAATCAAGTGCCCCGTCCGTCAAACCTGGCGCGCCCGGGCCATGGGTTTCTTCCCACAGTTTTTTCCAGCCGAGCCGCTGCGCCTCTCGCCAACCGCGAAGGCGGGCGCCGTCTGCTGTTTTGGCTGCAACATCAACGACAACACCGCTCACTTCGAAATTGCTGGCGCTATCGACCGGCGGAACACCGCGCTCCCCGCCTTCAAGCTGGGCATAGACGGCAATGCCCATCACAGCGGCAACAAGGGCTGCGGCAAAGGGAAGCAATCGAAAATGGCGGATATTGAACTTCACGCGGGCCTTTTGGCGAGTTGGACGTGGAATTCCAAGAGCGATATCGCTAGCAGCCAACAAATGGACTCTAAGAACACTTCGCCCGAACCTTATACCTATGCGCAGGCAGGCGTCTCAATCGCCGCCGGAAACGCCCTTGTGCGCGCCATTGTACCGCTCGCCAAGTCAACCCGACGGCCCGGTGCCGACGCGGATCTGGGCGGCTTTGGCGGCTTCTTTGACTTGAAGGCCGCCGGCTTTACCGACCCGTTATTGGTGGCAGCCAATGACGGAGTGGGAACGAAGCTCAAACTCGCCATCGATTCGGGAAAGCATGATGGCGTTGGCATCGATCTCGTCGCCATGTGCGCCAATGACCTCATCGTGCAGGGTGCAGAGCCGCTGTTCTTCCTTGATTATTATGCGAGTGGAAAACTCGACAATGCAATTGCTGAGCGGGTCGTGGCGAGCATCGCCGAAGGCTGCAAGCAGGCCGGTTGTGCATTGATCGGTGGCGAGACGGCGGAAATGCCCGGCATGTACGCCGATGGCGATTATGATCTTGCCGGATTCTGCGTCGGCGCTGTGGAACGCTCGCAAGTTTTGACGGCCGATAAAGTCGCAGCAGGCGATGTCATCCTTGGCCTCGCCTCTACCGGCGTTCATTCCAACGGTTTTTCGCTCGTGCGTCGTCTGGCGGCGGACAAAGGCTGGAAGCTGGATCGCCCTGCCCTGTTCGACCAAGACGTGCTTCTCATCGACGCCCTGATGGCGCCAACTCGGATTTACGTGAAGCAGCTCTTGCCGTTGGTGCGCGCGGGCACAGTGCACGCCATGGCGCACATCACCGGCGGCGGTTTGCTCGAAAACATCCCTCGGGTGTTGCCGGACGGCCTCCACGCACATGTCGATGCCGATCTCTGGCCACAGCCGCGCCTAATGGCGTTCCTGCAGGCGCAAGGGCATATCGAACCCGAAGAGATGGCGCGCACCTTCAACTGTGGCATTGGTATGGCCGTTGTCGTCGCGGCGGCAGATGCAGATGCGGCAATTGCGGCCCTTGAGGCAGCCGGTGAAGCGGCCTTCCGCATCGGGCACATCGAAGCTGGTGAAAAAGGATGCACGGTCCGCGGCTCTGTGGAGACGTGGAGCGCAAAGGCAGACTGGTCTGCCACCCATAATGGCTAAGGCGCGCATTGCCGTCCTGATTTCGGGTCGCGGCTCGAACATGGCGGCGCTCGTCTATGCGGCCAAGCAGGCTGACTGCCCGTTCGAAATCATCCTTGTTGCAGCCAACGACCCCGAGGCAGCGGGCCTTGCCTTTGCCGAAGCGGAAAACATTCCGACCTTCGCCCAAAGCCACAAGGGCATGAAGCGCGCAGAATTTGACGCCAGCCTTGACCGTGAAATCCGCAAGGCCAAGGCTGATTATGTTGTGCTCGCCGGATATATGCGCCTTCTTTCCCCCGAATTTGTCGGGAAATGGGAAGGCCGCATGCTCAATATTCACCCGTCCCTGCTGCCCAAATATAAGGGCCTCGACACGCATGAACGCGCGCTCGAAGCTGGCGATGCGGTCGCCGGTTGCAGCGTACATCTGGTGACGGCTGAACTCGATGAAGGTCCGGTTCTTGCCCAAACAGAAGTCGCCGTAATGGCCGGTGACACAGTCGACAGCCTTGCTGCCCGTGTATTGATTGCGGAACATCAGACCTATTTCCGCGCGCTTGCGACTTACGTCACGCGGGAATGTGATCCTGCATGGCTGCTGGACCAAGTTCGTCAACGGGCCGTCGCCCTTCCCGGCGTCGAAGAACGGACATCTCATGGATCGCCCGGGTTTTCCATTGTCGGCAGCAAGTTCTTTGCGCTCTTCTCTCAACACCATCATGGCGACGAACGCATCGCGCTGTTGGTGAAGACGAGCGGACAGGAAGAGCAATCCATGCTGCTGGAGCAGGATGATGAACTCTATTATCTGCCGCCCTATTACGCGCCATCCGGCTGGATTGGCATCAGGTTAGACCTTGGCCAGACCGATTGGGACCATATTGCCGCGTGGTTGCAAAAAAGCTGGTTGATCTGTGCGCCCGCCAAGCTGCGCAAATCCTTCGACATTGCCGCGGATTTCTAAGCAGAGAGTCCTTCGGATAAGGCTTCTACTAACGCTTTGACCTTCTTCTGCCGCCATTGCGGCAGCGGCGCGACGAGCCAATAAGCTAGGTCTCCCGGTGCCGCATTGTCCAAAGCACGGACCCGTCCAGCATCAATGTCAGATTGCGCGAGCAGCATCGGCACGCGTGCCCGGCCAAAGCCATTTGCTGCGGCGTCAATAGCGAGCCCTGCGTCCGACACGCGCAACGTGGTCGCATCATCGGATGCACTTCCCGGCCACCCGATCAACGTGTCGCCGCCACCCTCTGCCGCCGCGACCGTCACCATGGCCCCGTCCGAAAGCCGCAACCCCTCATGGATGCCGGGGCCTTCAGCCAAGATCACCGCAAGATCGAGATTGGCTTCCGTGAATTCCGGCAGCACATCGGTCGATACAATTGAGAAGCGCGTTTCCGGATCGCTCCGACCATAAGCGGCAAGGCGTGGGGCAAGCCATTTGGCCGTAAAGTCGCGCGGTGCCGCGATTGTGAGCGCCTTGGATGATTGGCCTGCCTGCATCGCCCGAACCGACTCTTCAAACTGAAGAAAACCCGCCCGAAGCGCATCAAGACCGTTTTCGGCCTCTGGCGTGAGTTCCAGCCCCTTGGGCGTGCGACGGAAGAGCACAACGCCCATAACGTCTTCCAGCGCCCGTATTTGCTGCCCAACAGCCGCCGGTGTCACAGCAAGCTCATCCGCCGCACGTGTGAAGCTCAAATGCCGGGCGGCGGCGTCGAAGACACGCAGGCCGTTCAATGGGAGAAGCGTACGCTTCATCCGCTCACCACGGGTGCGCGAAGATCAAAGCGGGGAATGGCGACATCGAAGCGAGACCCGTCTTCGCCGATCATCTGATAGGTTCCGACCATGGAGCCGGAGGACGTGTCCAAAGGACATCCCGAGACATAGTCATAGGACCCGCCGGGCTTGATGACCGGTTGTTCGCCGACGACACCTTCGCCTTCCACCAAGTGCAACGTGTTCCGCGCATCCCGGATTTCCCAACGACGCGTGAGCAGCTGAACCGCCATGTCGCCATGGTTCTCAATACGAATGTGATACGCCCAGAACCACCGTCCAGCCTGCGGCTGTGACTGTTCCGGCAAATAGTTGGCCGACACGCGCACGATAACAGACCGCGTTTCCTCGACATAAGGGAAGAGCGCCGCGATCATAGCCCGACGGCGCGCAGCGCCTGATCAATGTCTTCGATCAGGTCCTGCGGGTCTTCTAGGCCGACATTCAGGCGCAACATGCCTTCTTCCACACCCATGGCTGCGCGCGCTTCGGGGCCGACGCTGTGGTGCGTTGTTGTGGCCGGATGTGTCATCAGCGAGCGGGAATCCCCGATGTTGTTCGAAATGTCGATGAGCTCAAGTGCATTGAGGAGCGCCATCGCCTGCTTGCGGTCGTCTACGATGAACGAGAAGATCGGGCCACAAGCCGACATTTGCGACATGGCAAGATGATGCTGTGGATGGCTGGCCAGCCCAGGGTGAAGCATCGTCTTGACGCGCTTTTCCATAAATGTGCCAACGAGCATCGAATTTTCGGACTGGCGACGGATCCGAAGATCGAGCGTCTCCAATCCTTTCAGCACCACCCACGCGTTGAACGGAGACAGGTTAGGCCCTGTATTCCGCTGAAACGGTAAGAGCTTTTCATTGATGAAGTCATGACTGCCTGCGACAGCACCGGCGAGCACGCGGCCCTGCCCGTCCATCAGCTTGGTCGCGGAATAAGCGACGACATCCGCACCGAATTCCAGCGGACGCTGCAATGCTGATGTCGCAAACGCATTGTCCACGACAGTCGTGATGCCATGTTCGCGGGCGAGGCCGCAAACATAGGTCATATCCACAATATCCATCGTCGGATTGGCTGGTGTTTCGAAGAAGAAGACCTTTGTGTTCGGCTGGATCGCCGCCTTCCACT
>JBBATT010000118.1:0-7225 GCA_040398605.1 Chakrabartia sp. | reverse complement strand
CTCGTGGAGGCGTTGAAGACAGCGTCCCCGGCCAAAGCCGCCGGAGAGGTGGCCCGCACGCTGGGTGCGGATCGCAAAACACTCTACGCCCGCGCGCTGGAACTGCTCGGCAAATGACTCGACAGGCCGCCGAACGTCGCGGCCGCTGGGGGGAGACAGTTGCCGCCTGGTGGCTGCGGTTACACGGTTGGCGTATCCTTGCCTTCCGCGTGAAGTTGCGCGTTGGTGAGGTTGATCTTGTTGCCAAGCGGGGCCGCACGGTCGCCTTTATTGAGGTCAAGGCCCGCCGGAACAAGGCGGACTTGGACACCGCCATCGACGCATGGCGACTGCGCCGCGTGGCTGCCGCCGCCAATGCCCTCCAGCCGCGATTTGCGCCCGATGGAGAAGACATCCGCATCGACGTGATGCTGATCGCGCCTCTCGCCCTGCCCCGCCATATTCCCAACGCCTGGCACGGGTGACAAAGCCGCCCACTTCGCCTAGATCGCCCGCCAGACAAGGAGACCCGCGATGACCCTGAAGGTCGCATTCCAGATGGACCCGATGGAGGGTCTCAACATTACCGGCGATTCGACCTTCGCGCTGATGCTGTCAGCGCAGTCACGCGGCTATACCAGCTATCACTATACGGCAGACGAACTGAACTATTCCGACGGCCGCGTCTGGGTGACGGCACGTCCGGTGACGGTGCAGCGCGAGGCGGGCAATCACTTCACCTTCGGCGCACCGGTGAAGATTGATCTGGCAGACGATATCGACGCCGTGCTGATGCGGCAGGACCCGCCCTTCGACCTTGGCTACATCACGGCCACGCATCTGCTGGAGCGGATCACGCACCGGACGCTGGTTGCCAATGATCCGGTGAGCGTGCGCAACGCGCCCGAGAAAGTCTTCGTGCTCGATTTCGCGCAGTTCATGCCGCCGACACTCGTGACACGCTCGCTCGACGAGGTGCGTGAATTTCACAAGACACACGGCGAAATCGTCGTGAAGCCGCTCCACGGCAATGCCGGGTCCGCTGTCATGCATATCGCCAAGGACGGCAAGAATTTGGCCGCCATTACTGAGCTGTTCGGCCAAGTCTGGCGCGAACCCTTTATGGCGCAGGCCTTTATTCGCGCCGTTGAAAGCGGCGACAAGCGCATCGTCCTGATCGACGGCGAAGTGGCTGGCGCCATCAACCGCATTCCCGGCGCTGGCGAAATCCGGTCTAACTTGGCCGCCGGTGGCCGCGCCGTGGCGGCCGAACTGACGCTGGGTGAGCGCGAAATCTGTGCTGCCATCGGGCCTGAACTCAAAAAGCGCGGGCTGTTGTTCGTCGGCATTGACGTAATTGGTGGCAAGTGGCTGACCGAAATCAACGTCACCTCACCCACCGGCATCGTGGCCATTGATGCCTTTAACGGGACCGACACGCCCGCGCTCATCTGGGATGTGATTGAAGCGAAGATCGCCAAGTGACCGATTGGATCATCCATCTGATTGAGGATGCGGGCTATCTCGGCGTCGGCTTCCTCATGTTTCTCGAAACGGTCTTCCCGCCAATCCCGTCGGAAGTCATCATGTCGGTCGCCGGCCTCGCGGCGGCGCGGGGCAAGATGGACATCACATCCGTCATCGCTGCGGGCACGGCAGGCGCGATGCTCGGCAATTACTTCTGGTATCTCGCCGCCCGCGTCATCGGCATAGAGCGCTTCAAGCCACTCATCGTGCGCTGGGGCCGCTTTCTGACGCTCGACTGGAAAGAGATCGAAAAGGCGGAAAAACTTTTCGGCACGCAAGGCTGGGCCATCGTCTTTTTCGGCCGGATGCTGCCAACGCTGCGATCCTTGGTCTCCATCCCGGCTGGATTGCTGCACATGCGGCTATCGACCTTTGTGATCTGGTCCACCATCGGAACGGCCGGCTGGACAGCGCTGCTCGGCCTTGCCGGGTACACGATGGGCAAGAATTTCAAGGAAGTGGACGCGTTCGTCGGGCCGATTGCCATTGCGGTCATGGTGGTCATACTGCTCGGCTATGTCTGGCGGTTGATCACTTGGAAGCCGGATCGGGATTAGGCTAATACCTCCTATCCCGCTCGCCCTGAGCCCGTCGAAGGGCCGTCCTTCACTTTGGCACTCAGATAAGAACAGGGCTTCGACAAGCTCAGCCCAAACGGAAATGAGAGCCTACTCTCAGGCCCTTGGATGCGCCGTTCGGTATACATCCAGCAAATAAGCCGCATCGACCGCCGTATAGACCTGTGTGGAAGACAAGCTGGCATGGCCGAGCAATTCCTGCAGGCTCCGTAAATCTGCACCACGGGCGAGCAAATGGCTGGCAAAGCTATGCCGCAGCGCATGGGGCGTCGTCCGGTCTGACAGGTTGAGGCGGGTCCGCGCCGCCTGCACCGCACGGCGCACCATACCGGGTTCCAGTGGACCGCCACGCGCTCCACGAAACAGCGGCTCCCCTTTCGCCACGCCATAGGGGCAGATGTCGGCGTAGGTTCCTATGGCCGTGCGGACTTCGGGCAGGATGGGCACAATGCGTGTCTTCTGCCGCTTGCCGGTAACAGACATCGTCTCGCCTATAGGCAGGATATCCCCTGTAAGCCCCAGCGCCTCGCCGATGCGCAGACCCGCGCCGTAAAGCAGCATCAGGATCGCCCAGTCGCGCGCGGCAATCCAGGGCTCTTTGGCCTGATCCACCACATCTTCGGCAAGGGCGATCACCTCGTCCGGCGAGACGGGCCGGGGCAGCGACTTGCGAACGCGCGGCCCTTTAACCCGGGGCACCGCATTCTCACCGCCTGCAAATTTCAGAAAGCCCCGCACAGCTGACAATTCGCGTGCGGTAGAGACATTGCCAATGCCGTCGCCACGGCGGGAGGCGAGATAGGCGCGCAGGTCCGCCGCCTCGACCTTGGTTAAATCGGGTGCACCGCCATGATGCACCCGCAGAAAGCTCATCAAACGCTCTGCGGTGGCCACATAGGCCCGCACAGTATGGGTCGACCGTCGCCGATCCCGACGGAGATGGTCGGACCAGCGCTGGACGATGTCGCTCAAATGATTTTCTGTCCTGTCTTTTCCCAATCGGCGAGGAAGCCGGCAATGCCCTTGTCGGTCAGGACGTGGTTGAACAGCGCCTTGATGACCGACGGCGGGGCCGTCATCACGTCGGCACCAATCTTCGCGGCTTCGAGCACATGGATGCCGTGGCGGACGCTGGCGACGAGGATTTCCGTTTCAAAACCATAATTGTCATAGATCAGGCGGATGTCAGCGATGAGCTGCATGCCATCAAAACCATTATCGTCATGACGGCCAACGAAGGGCGAGATGAAGGTCGCGCCCGCCTTTGCTGCCAGCAACGCCTGATTGGCGGAGAAGCACAGCGTGACGTTGACCATCGTGCCGTCGCTGGTCAGCGCCTTGCAAGTCTTCAGACCGTCAATCGTGAGCGGCACCTTGATGCAGACATTGTCAGCGATCTTCCGAAGCACTTCGGCTTCCTTCATCATCGTTGCATGATCAAGCGCAACGACTTCGGCGGACACTGGGCCATCGGTGATGCCGCAGATTTCGCGCGTGACTTCCATGAAATCGCGGCCCGATTTCGCGATCAACGACGGGTTGGTCGTGACGCCATCAAGCAGGCCCGTGGCGGCCAATTCTTTAATGTCGGCAATTTCGGCGGTGTCTGCGAAGAATTTCATGGGCTTATCGTCCTGCTAGAAGGAGTGTCTCGTTCTTCCGTGCTTTAACCCAGACAGGGCTGAAAACAACCATCCGGCATCAGCGTGGATCAATAAGTTGAGGATATCCGGTCATTCAAACGGCGCGCCCACCGGCTTGCCATCGACATAGGCCTGTCGTCTGCGAACGTCCCGGATTTCCACCTTGCCGGCGGCGATCGCTTCGGACTCAGCCTTGTTGCGCTCGGCCCAATTGCCGGGAGGCGGCGCGTAATCATTGGCGCGTGACCAGCCACCGTTGGCCGCCAGTGTGAACCGGTGGACGTTGACGCCACAATCTTGACAGGCCTTGGTGACGGCAACGGCATCTGCCTGTCTAGGCGCGAAGAAGAGAACGCAGCTCCCCTTCGTCTCACAGGGGCTGAACTGCGACAGAGCAACAAGAAGATCTCTCGGCAGCGGCACGGAATTAGGCTTGACGATGACATTGCGCGCAACCTCATCCGCGCGGCCGACGGCCTGTTGCTCAGATTGCGCTTCCCACCTGTTATCCTGTTTCAGCGCCTTGGCAGCCGCCTTGCGGATGTCGGGCGTCTTGCCTGATTTGGACAGCCGCTCCAACGCTGCAACGCCGGGCTTGCCGAAATCAAACTTGAGCGCCGCCCAGTCGAATTTCTCCACGCTCACCTGCCCGCTTTCCAGCCGCGCCAACTGACTGCGCGTGGACCAGTCACCGAAATTGACCAGCGGTGTCGCAAGGAGGAACGCCAGTGCGCAGAGCGATGCCGCAAGCTGCAGATTGACCGGACGAATGCCCTCAAACCAAGCCAATCGCCGGCGAACAATGACCCAGAGATAGCCCACGCCGTAGGCCAATTCGATGGCGACAAAAACAACCGCCCAAAGCCGTTCCGGCGTCAGTCCATATTGGCCGATGCGCAGACCGGTGGAGATGGCGGCAATAATCGCTAGTGGCAGAATCGCCACCCCCAGCGCCGCCGCGCCCCAGCGCACGACGGCTACCTGTGCTTCATCCGATTTGGAGTCCCCAATGGCTGCGTTTGAAAGGATCAACGCCCCGGCGACGCAGGACAGCAGGATCGGCGTTGTGGACTTGGTCGCATCCCAAAGTGCACCTAGTCCTGCGAAAGGGAGCGCCAGCAAGAAGATGATGAGCGCGAAACCGAGGACAGGCGCAAGCACCGAGAGAACGCGGCGCACCACGGTCTGCAACGTGATGAGCAGGCTCTCCCGATCGCGCAGCAAGCCGGAAGCCGCGCCAAAGGCGCCGCCCAACAGAACCGCGACAAACCAGCTTTCCTCCATCGCCGAACGAACCAGTCTCACATCGATGAGTGAGAAAAGTTCTGCAAGTAGTTGACCTAAAAGGAAAACAATTCCCGCAAATAACCAGCAGGCGAACCATAAAAGCGTGTTCATCCAGGCCCGGTCATGCACTTGCGGGTAGGCAAGCGCCGAAAGGCGCGGCGGCCTTGGCTGGCCCGCATCACACCAACCCTGAAACAACGGCGCAGCGACCACGACCGCCATCACCGAACACAGTAGTTTCCAACTATCCCCCGTGTTCAGTTGCGCAAAGCCGGCATTAAAATAGACCGTGGCGCCAACCAGCAGCGCAGACAGGACGGCAAAGGCCGCCGCGAACCTTATGCGATCCCGGTCAATGGTGAAGGCAAAGGCGACACCACCTGTCATCAATCCAGCGGCAAGAGCGGCGCGCAGCACGTCATCCGGCTTGCTGCCGTCCGCCAGCTGCTGAATCCCAAGGGCAATGACGGCGCCGAAAATTGCGATCGCCCAGTTCCGTTCAGGCCAATCCTGCGCTCGCGACTCAGTCATGCCTACCCTCCTCATTTTCACCGTCCAGCTTATGGCCGAAGCGCCAGCGCACAAGCATGGCTTGCATCGTTCGGACGCCCCATGCACTAAGGCGCCGTCATTTCCGGAGCAGCTCGTGGCGCGCAAATTCCTCTATGTCATTGCAGGCATTATCGTTCTTATCCTCGCCGTGCTGATGGCGTTGCGGCTGTTCGGTATGCAATTATCGCGCATCGCTTTTGTGCCGGGGGAGGCCTTTAAGGATCAGCCCGCTCTGCCAGACAATGCCTATGCGTCCCCATCCATGTGGATTGCGCGTCCCGATATTGCGAACAACCCTGCCCAATGGTTGCCAATAGGAACTCCTAAGAAAACATCACAAGCATCAGATATTGCTGTATTTTTTGTCCATCCGACCAGCTATCTTTCCAATGATCATTGGAACGCGCCGCTGAACAATAAGGACGCCAATGAAACGGCAATTCAGTTCGTCCGCGGGCAGGCGAGTGCGTTCAACAATGCGCCCAACATCTGGGCACCGCGTTACCGACAGGCGGCGTTCGGTTCATTCCTGACGGATAAGCCTGAAGCCGCTAAAGCATTGGCGCTGGCCTATCGCGATGTGTTGATGGCGTTCGATGCCTTTGTCGCCGCGCAAAAGCCGGATGCGCCCATCCTTCTTGCCGGTCATAGCCAAGGCGCGCTGCACCTTATGCATTTGATGCAGGACCGCATCGCCGGCAAACCCCTCTCAAAGCGCATTGTCGCCGCTTATCTTGTGGGATGGCCGATCTCGATCAAGGCAGACCTGCCTGCGCTTGGCCTTCCCGCCTGCACCAAGCCCGACCAGACCGGCTGCGTGATGAGTTGGCAAAGCTATGGTGAACCGGCGGACTATAAGGATGTATCAGCCCACCAAGATGGCCAAATGGGCCTGACCGGAAAGGCGCGCGGAGATGCCTATCTTTGCACCAATCCCCTTACCGGTGGCGAGCGACCTGACGCACCGACAGCTGCAAATCTTGGGACGCTCAAGATCAGCGCAGACCTTAAACCCGGAGACCTGGTGGCCGGGGGCGCCCCTGCCCGCTGCGATGCAAAAGGCTATTTGCTGATCGGTGAAGGGCCGGACCTTGGGCCCTATGTCCTACCCGGCAACAACTACCACGTTTACGATTACAGCCTGTTCTGGGCCAATGTCCGGGCGGATGCCGCGGGGCGCATGGCCGCCTTTTCCGCCAAGTGATCACGTCCACACCCCTCGATTATCGCACAGCCCTGCCCGAAGGCGGTCGCCTGATCGGGCTTGATGTCGGCACGCAGACGATCGGCACGGCTTTGTGTGATGCCGGATGGACGATCGCGACGCCGGCCGACCTCATCCGCCGCGCCAAATTCTCCGTCGACCGGGCCAAGCTGCGTGACCTAATTGCGGCCCAATCCGTCAAAGGCATCGTTATGGGCCTGCCGCTTAATCTCGACGGGACGGACAGTCCGCGCACCCAATCCACCCGCGCCTTCGCCCGCAATATGGAAGATCTCGGGCTCCCCATCCTGCTCTGGGATGAGCGCTGGTCTACGCAAGCTGTCGAACGGGCGATGATCGATGCCGACCTGTCACGCGCCAAAAGGGCGGAGCGGGTGGATTCAGCGGCGGCCGCCTATATCCTTCAAGGCGCTATCGACGCGCTGGCCATGGGC
>JBBATT010000117.1:3241-7234 GCA_040398605.1 Chakrabartia sp. | reverse complement strand
GCATGGATGAGCCTGTTCCAATGGTATGGCATAATGGTCTACTGGAATTACGGCGTGCTTTCCATTGGCCGGTCGATCTTCGACACGACCGACAAGAGCTCCGACGCGTTTCGGGAGGCCACGCTGACAACGCAGCAATTGGGCGCCTTTTATAACTTCCTCGGCTTTATTGCTGCTTTTGCGATGATCCCGCTCTCCCGCCGCTTCGGGGCGCGGCGCCTCCACATGATCTGCCTCGCGCTCGCCGGTGCCAGCCTGCTCTATCTGCCGTCCGTCACCGGCACGACGGGAGAAGCCAACGCCTTCTTCCGCGCCATGGCGATGCCGGAACTGGGGAGCCACCTGCAACTGCTGATCGTCGCCTTCGGCCTTGGGCTTGGCTGGGCGAGCATCATGGGCAACCCCTATGTCATTCTGGCCGGCTCCATCCCGCCGGAACGGACGGGCGTTTATATGGGCATCTTCAACATGATGATTGTCATCCCCATGCTGATCCATAGCCTCACCTTCCCGCTTATCTACCACCCGCTGCTCGGCGGAGATTCGCGCAACGCGATCCTGTTTGGCGGCGTCTTCCTGCTCTGTGCGTCTGTCACGATGATTTGGGTGAAAGATCCGGTGCGCGGCACTGGGGCCGTTGCCGAGGCGGGCTGATCATAAGCGTTGGAAAAGTGGTCGGGGAGAGAGGATTCGAACCTCCGGCCCCTGCCTCCCGAAGACAGTGCTCTACCAGGCTGAGCTACTCCCCGACTCTCTTATCGGGCATGACCCCGATGAAGGCAGGCGCGCCCCTTAGCCCTGCATTTCCTGCTGTTCAAGCGCCGTTGCACAAAAAGCAACGGGAGGCTTCTCTCGACATGCGCCAGTCCTTCCCCTAACCGCCCGAAAAATTCGCAGCATGATGAAGGACGATGAGATGCGGGCATTCCTCTTTCCAGGCCAGGGCAGTCAGTCGGTGGGCATGGGCAAAGCTCTTGCCGATGCGAGCGCTGTTGCCCGCGAAGTTTTTCAGGAAGTTGACGAGGCACTTGGCCAGAGCCTCTACAAGCTGATGACCGAAGGGCCGGAAGATCAGCTCACGCTGACCGAAAACGCCCAACCCGCCATCATGGCCAACGCCATCGCGACGCTGCGCGTAGCGGAGAAAGAAGGCGGAATCCGCCTGTCCGAAAAAGCGGACTTTGTCGCTGGCCACAGCCTTGGTGAATATACCGCTTTGTGTGCAGCGGGCGCCCTTGATCTTTCGACGACCGCACGCCTCTTGAAGCTGCGCGGACAGGCCATGCAGGCAGCCACCCCCGTGGGCACAGGCGCGATGGCGGCCCTTCTGGGTGCGGATATCGAAAAGGCACAGGCGCTTGCCGATGCGGCAGCCCAAGGCGAGGTCTGCACCGTGGCCAATGACAATGACCCGTCACAGGTCGTTATCTCAGGCCACATAGCCGCCATCGAGCGCGCGATTGAGCTGGTGAAGGACCACGGTATCAAGCGCGGCATCCTGCTCCCCGTCTCGGCGCCCTTCCACTGCCCCCTGATGCAACCTGCCGCCGATGCCATGGCGGAAGCGCTGGCCACAGCAACCCTCCTCGCCCCGCTGGTGCCAGTCTATGCGAACGTAACGGCAGCACCTGTGGCCGATGCCGAAACGATCAAGCGCCTGCTGGTCGAGCAGGTGACAGGCCGCGTCCGCTGGCGTGAGTCAGTCATCGCCATGTTCGACGCGGGCGTGCATGACTATGTCGAATTCGGCGGCAAGGTTCTCGCTGCCATGGTCAAACGCTCCGCCCCCGACGCGACGGCAACAAGCATCGTCTCGATGGATGATATCGAGGCGTTGGTGAAGTCTATCTGATTCACGCGGAGGCGCGGAGACGCGGAGGGTCGATTGAAAGACATTGACGAGATCAGCGGTGACGTTGTGGATGCGGCCATTGCCCTGCATCGGGACCTTGGCCCCGGACTGCTTGAATCGGTCTATGAAATGCTTCTTGCAGCAAAGCTGCAACAAATGGGCTATGCCGTTTCACAGCAGCAGCCGATCAACTTCGAATATGCTGGATTGAATTTCGAAGCGGCATTCCGGATCGATCTCTTGGTGGACGATCGGCTAATTGTCGAGATCAAGTCTGTGGAGCGCTTGAACCCCGCCCATGCCAAACAGCTGCTGACCTATTTGCGACTGACAAGACAACCTGTTGGTTTGCTTCTAAATTTTGGCGGCGCGACATTGAAGGAAGGGCTAAAGCGGGTCGTGAACGACCACAAACCCTCCGCGACTTCGCGTCTCCGCGTGAACCATTTTTCAGGGAGTAGTGAATAATGTTCGACCTTACAGGAATGACCGCGCTGGTAACCGGGGCATCTGGCGGGATTGGCTCTGCCATCGCGAAATCACTTGTCGCTCAAGGCGCGAAGGTCGCCCTGTCCGGCACGCGGGACGACGCTTTGAAGGCTGTTGCCGCCGATATTGGCGGCGAAACCGTCATCTTGCCCTGCAATTTGGGGGATGGTGCTGCTGTCGATGCTTTGGTGCCGTCAGCCGTCGACGCGCTGGGTGGCCAATTGGATATTCTCGTCAACAATGCCGGCGTCACCCGTGACGGGCTGATCCTGCGTATGAAGGATGAGGACTGGTCCGACGTCATCCGCATCAATCTGGAAGCCGCGTTCCGCCTGTGCCGCGCGGCGGCCAAGCCGATGATGAAGGCGCGCTTTGGCCGCATCATTTCAGTCACCAGCGTCGTCGGCGTGACCGGCAACCCGGGTCAATCCAACTACGCCGCCTCCAAGGCCGGCATCATCGGCATGTCGAAAAGCCTCGCGCAGGAACTGGCGAGCCGCAATGTGACGGTGAATTGCATAGCGCCCGGTTTCATCTCGTCCGCGATGACAGATGTACTGCCCGACGCCCAAAAAGAGGCGCTTAATGCCCGTATTCCGGCAGGCCATATGGGCGAAGGCGCCGACATTGCGGCAGCCGCCGTCTACCTTGCAAGTCGAGAAGCCGGTTATGTGACCGGACAAACCCTGCACGTAAATGGCGGTATGGCGATGATCTGATGCCGAAATGGTGCGACAGTTACCATAGGGCTTGCATCCCCAAACGCGGCCTATTAGGGCTGCTCATGAATTATTGCTCACACATGAATGAGAAGGGTTATCCATGAGCGACACCGCTGACCGCGTAAAGAAGATCGTCGTCGAGCACCTCGGCGTCGAAGCCGATAAGGTGACCGAAGAAGCGAGCTTTATTGACGATCTGGGCGCGGACAGCCTCGACATCGTCGAGCTCGTCATGGCGTTCGAAGAAGAATTCGGCGTCGAAATCCCCGATGACGCCGCCGAGAAGATTTCGACCGTCAAGGATGCGATCGCTTACATCGACAGCAACAAGGGCTGATCGAAAAGGCGCCATCGCCTTGAAAGAATCGCTGATATCGAAGACGGTTTCCGGCCTGTTCGGGAGCCGTTTTTGATTCTGGAAAAGTGGAGACGCTTATGCGCCGTGTCGTCGTAACAGGTCTGGGACTTGTCACCCCTTTGGGTGCGGATGTTGAAACTGTCTGGGCCAATCTGATTGCCGGAAAATCCGGTGCCGGAAAAATCACGCGTTTCGACGCGTCGGACCAGAAATGTCACATTGCCTGCGAAGTGAAGCCCAAGGACCATCCATGGGGCTTTGATCCGGACAAGCGCGTCGATCACAAAGTCCAGCGTCAGGTCGATCCGTTCATCATCTATGGCATCGATGCCGCAGGGCAGGCGATGGAAGATGCCGGCCTTCTGGACATGGACGATGACCTGAAGATGCGTACGGGCTGCTCCATCGGTTCAGGCATTGGCGGCCTTCCGGGCATTGAAAGCGAATCGATTGTTCTTCACGAAAAAGGCCCAAGCCGCGTCTCGCCGCACTTTGTGCACGGGCGTCTCATCAACCTGATCTCGGGTCAGGTCAGCATCAAATACGGCCTGATGGGCCCGAACCACGCGGTC
>JBBATT010000117.1:0-3231 GCA_040398605.1 Chakrabartia sp. | reverse complement strand
GGTCGTCACCGCCTGTTCAACCGGCGCGCACTCGATTGGCGATGCTGCACGGATGATCAGAGACGACGATGCCGACATCATGCTGGCAGGCGGTGCTGAGGGCACGATCAACCCGCTCGGCGTCGCCGGTTTTGCGCAGGCCCGCGCACTCAACTGCAGCTTCAACGACCGGCCTGAACAGGCCAGCCGCCCCTATGACAAGGACCGCGATGGCTTTGTGATGGGCGAAGGTGCGGGCGTACTGGTGCTCGAAGAATATGAACACGCCAAGGCGCGTGGGGCCAAGATTTACGCCGAAGTCGTCGGCTATGGCCTGTCCGGCGATGCCTATCATGTCACCGCCCCCCACCCGGAAGGCAAGGGCGCGGAACTCGCCATGCGCATGGCGATGCGCAAGGCCGGAATGGTGCCGGGCGACATCGATTATGTGAACGCGCACGGCACGTCGACCATGGCGGACACGATCGAACTCGGCGCCGTGAAGCGCGTGCTGGGCAATGATCTCGGCGGTGCGTCGATGAGCAGCACCAAGTCCGCCATCGGCCACCTCCTGGGCGGTGCGGGCGCGGTGGAAGCCATCTTCTGCATCCTCGCCATCCGCGACCAGATTGTGCCGCCGACGCTCAACCTCGACAATCCTGATGAAGGGACTGAGGGCGTTGATCTTGTGCCGCATGTCGCCAAAAAGCGTCAGGTGCGCGCCATCCTCAACAACAGCTTCGGCTTTGGCGGGACAAACGCCAGCATCGTGATGAAGGCTGTTTAATCGGGGCAGCTCGCTTAACCGGAGTATCGGGATGAAACGCCTCCTGCCTCTGCTCCTTGCCCTTCTCCTCGCGGCCTGCGGAGGGCAGGCGGGCGAGGATGTCTCCGTCGTGATCCAACCGGGCTCCAGCTTACGGTCCGCCGCCACGGCATTGGAAGAGGCAGGCGCCGTCGAGTCAGCCTCAGGCTTCCTCAACTATGCCCGCGTTTTCGGGTCGGATGCGCCGATCAAGCCCGGTGAATATGCGATCAAAAAAGGCATGTCCTCAGGAGAAATTCTGAGCCTGTTACAGGACGGCAAGACGCTCCAGCGCTTTGTGACCGTCACACCCGGAATGCCGTCGATCATGGTCTATGAGCGTTTAAAGGCCGCGCCGCATTTGACGGGCGACGTTGAGGTTCCAGCCGAAGGATCCGTCCTTCCCGACAGCTATGCCTATACAAGTGGTGAAAAGCGCAGTGCCGTTCTGGCACGCATGCAACTGGCGATGACGCGGACACTTGCCAAGCTCTGGTCTGAACGATCCGCCGCAACAGTGGTGAACAGCCCGCAGGACGCCATCATCCTTGCCGGGATCGTCGAGAAGGAAACGGGCAAAGCCTCCGAGCGCCGGACCGTGGCAGGCGTCTATTCCAATCGTCTGACAACCGGCATGCGCCTGCAGGCAGATCCAACGGTGATTTACCCGGTGACCAAGGGCAAGCCGTTGGGGCGGCGCATTCTGCGATCAGAATTGCAGGCCGATAACGGATATAACACTTATGCCCGCGCGGGGCTTCCCGCAGGGCCCATCACCAATCCGGGTAAGGACGCGATTGCCGCCGTCCTCAACCCCGCGCCGACCCGCTATGTCTATTTCGTAGCCGACGGCACGGGCGGCCATGTGTTTGCCGAGACACTGGCTGAGCACAATGCGAACGTCGAAAAATGGTACGCCATCCGAAAATCGCGCGGCGAAATGTAGCTATTCACCAACCGGGTGCACTTGTTCCCCGAGGGCCATTCGTGGTGGCCGCATCAGCAACACCATCGGCAAAAACCCGATGATCAGGATCATCATGAATTTGAAATTGTCGAGATAGGCAATCATCGCCGCCTGCCGCGTCACCTCGCCATTCAACATCAGCATGACGGCTTCCCCCAAGGTTTGGAAACGGTCAACGGTCGACGGATCAATCGCCGCCATGGAGGATGACGTAATATGCGATGACAGGTCCTCATGACTTGTCTGGATGTTGCGCGCAAGCATGGTGGTCATCACCGAAATACCCAGGCTGCCGCCGATACTGCGCACGAGATAGAGCAAACTCGACCCGTCTGTGCGATGCCGCATCGATAGCGTGGCAAAGGCCAACTGATTCATCGGGATGAACACAAACCCCATGCCCAGACCTTGAATAAGGCCGGTCAGCGCGACGGAATGCCAATCCATCATCAGGCCCCACGCCGTCATTTGCCATAGCGAAATGACGGTGACGACAAGGCCAAACCCCACTGTCAGCCGCGAATCCACCTTGCCCATGATACGGGCGGCAATCTGCATGGCGATCAGGATGCCAAGACCGCGCGGGGCGAGCAGCAGCCCGGTGTCGAAGACAGAATAGCCAAACAGAGTCTGCAACATGGGCGGCATCAGCGCGAAAATGCCGAACATCATCACCCCGATCATAATCATGAAGGCAAGTGCAGTGACAAAGTTACGGTCTGTGACCAGTTCTGGATCGAACATCGGCTTCTTCGTGGTCATCTGGTGGATGAAAAACACCCAGAGCGCCGACACGGCGATGATCGCTTCAATCCGGATTTCCCAGCTTTCAAACCAGTCTTCATGCTGGCCACGGTCCAGCATCAGCTGAAGCGTCGCCACGCCCAGTGCGAGGGCGGCAAACCCCAGACCATCAAAATATCGCTTGGTAATCGGCCGGGTTGGCAACAGCCAAAGCAACAGGGCGACCGTCGGGATGCCGATGGGCAAGTTGATGTAAAAGACCCAGCGCCAATTATAGCTCTCGGTCAGCCAGCCCCCGATCATCGGCCCCAATATGGGCGCCACCATGATGCCCATACCCCATAAGGCCATAGCCTGCGGTGCCTTTTCGGGAGGGTTGATGTCCAGCAGGATTGACTGGGAAAGCGGCGCGATAAAGGCCGCACAAACGCCCTGCAAAATCCGGAAGATCACCATTTCTGTGAGGCTGACGGAAATGCCGCACAGCATCGACGTCACGATGAACCCGATGGTGGAGAGGATAAACAGACGCCGGGACCCGATCCTGTCGGCCAACCATCCGGTCATTGGCATCACGATGGCGCCTGCGACAATGTAGCTGGTCAACACCCAGGTGACGGTGTCTTGCGTTGCGCCAAGGCTGCTCTGCATGTGCGGAATGGCAACGTTTGCAATAGTTGAATCCAGAATCTGGATGATCGCCGCGCCCATGATCGCGAGCGTCAGGAGACCCTTT
>JBBATT010000116.1:0-7253 GCA_040398605.1 Chakrabartia sp. | reverse complement strand
GACGTTTCGACGATCGGGCAGCGGTGGTATGTCCTGTTCATCATGATGCTGGTTTACACCGTCAGCATCGCGGACCGCTATGTCCTGTCGACACTGCTTGGTCCCATCAGCAAGGAACTGAAGCTAAGTGATATCGGTGCCGCCTCGCTCGGTATTCCGCTGGCACTCTTCTATGTGCTTATGGGTATTCCGCTGTCTTGGCTGTGTGACAGATCAAATCGGCGGACGCTCCTGGTGGCTTGCGTGACGGTTTGGTCACTGATGACGGCGCTGACAGGCTATACGCGTGGCTATTATGATCTCCTGTTGGCGCGCATCGGCGTGGGTGTTGGCGAAGCGGGTGGAACGCCAGCCTGCAACTCGATCATCGCAGACTATTTTCCAGCAGACCGTCGGTCCATGGCCATGACCATTTTCGCTCTTGGTGCGCCAATTGGTGCCTGGCTTGGGTCGGACCTTGCCGGTTATGTCTCCAACCTGCACGGTTGGCGCGCTGCATTTCTCGTGCTTGGCGTTCCGGGCCTCATTCTCGCGATCATCATCATGGTGACAATCAAGGAGCCCACCCGCGGACGCCTTGATGCTGTGGTGGAAGATAAGGCGCCCAGCGTCATGGAGACAATGCGTTTCATTTGGTCTCAAAAAGCGGCTGTACATGCGATGATGGGTGCAGGTCTCTCCGCCTTTTGGGGCTGGGGCCTGATGTGGTTTACCCCGCTGTTTCTCCAGCGGACCTACGGCATGGATGAAGGCGCGGCGGGCGGACTGCTTGGCCAGATCTATCTTGTTGGCGGTATCGGCGCGTCGTTGGTGACGGCTTATGTCGTAGCACGGCCGAGTTTCACTGATCCGCGCAAAATCTCGAATTTGTTGGCCATCGTCACCGCAGTTGCAACAATTCCATCCTTCCTTGCCTATTGGACCTATGATTTGGGCGTCGCCAAGCTGATGTGGTGGATCTTCATCCCGGCCATTTACTTCTACATTGGCCCAGCGATGGCGCTTTGCCAGAACCTCGCTGCCCCCAAGATGCGCGGCATGGCAATTGCCATATCGCTGATCATTGCCAACCTGCTCAATCTCATCGTCGCACCGGCCATTGTCGGCGGGCTCAGTGACTATTTTGCCGGGTCACAGCCGGCAGGGGCGGAATCGTTGCGCCTTGCGCAGCTTATTCTTGCACCGAGCGGCCTCTGGGCGGCCTGGCACTATTGGCGTGCAAGCAAGTACATCATCGAAGATCAAAAGCGGGCGGTAGGCTATGTTTGAAATGCCACTTAAGTCTTACATTGCGGGCAAGTGGGTTGCCCCACTGTCGTCGACGGCAACGCTGGATGCCATCAATCCGGCAACTGAAGAGGTGTGTGCAACGATCGCGTTGTGCGGTCCTGATGACGTTGATCAGGCCGTAGCGGCGGCCCGAGCGGCCTTTGATGGCTATTCGTCCACCTCGCTGGAGGAACGGGTCGCGCTGACTGAAAAGCTCATCGCCATCTTTGAACGCCGCTATGATGAGATGGTGCGGGCTATTTCGACAGAAATGGGTGCGCCTTATGATTTGTCATTCAATGCGCAGGCCGAATGTGGCCCCGGCCATTTGAAGGAGACGGTTAAGGCCGCGCGCGCGCTAGCTTGGGACAGCCCAATCGGGTCAACCGGTGATCTGACCTATGAAGCGGTGGGCGTCTGCGTTTTGATCACGCCTTGGAACTGGCCAATCAACCAGTTGGCGGCAAAAATTGGCCCGGCGCTGGTAGCTGGCTGCACCATGGTCTTAAAACCAAGCGAAGTGTCTCCGCTCTCGGCGCAGCTGTTTGCTGAATTCATCGATGAAGCGGGTTTCCCCTCGGGCGTGTTCAACATGGTCCATGGCACTGGCGCCATGATCGGTGATGCGCTGACTGGCCACCCCAATGTGGATATGGTGTCGTTCACCGGCTCGACGCGCGCGGGCATCCAGATTGCGAAATCGGCGGCGGAAACCGTCAAGCGTGTCTCGCAGGAACTCGGCGGAAAATCCGCCAATATCGTGTTTGCAGATTCTGGACTGGAGGCGGCCGTCACGCGTGGTGTGCTGCATTGCTTTGGCAATACCGGCCAATCCTGCAACGCGCCGACGCGGATGCTGGTGGAGGCGTCGGTCTATGAAGAGGCCGTCGCTATCGCAGCGAAGGTCGCACAGTCGGTGAAGCTGGGGGATCCGATGGAAAAGGGCACGCATCTCGGCCCTGTGGTCAGCAAAACCCAATATGACAAGATCCAGCGGTTGATCCAGGTGGGCATTGATGAAGGTGCGCAGCTAGTGGCTGGCGGCGTTGGCCGCGCAGATGGGTTTGACCGCGGCTATTATGTGAAGCCAACCATTTTTGCCGGTGCTCACAATGACATGACCATCGCACGCGAAGAGATTTTCGGCCCTGTGCTTGTGATGATCCCATTCAAGGATGAGGCCGATGCGATCCGCATCGCCAATGACACACCCTATGGCTTGGCCGGTTACATCCAGTCGGGTGATCTCGACCGCGCCCGCCGTGTCGCCCGAAAAGTGCGGGCGGGCAGTGTCTATCTGAACGGAAATGGCCAGGATTACTGCTCTCCCTTTGGCGGGTATAAGCAGTCCGGCAATGGCCGCGAATGGGGTGCGTTTGGGTTGCATGACTTCCTTGAGATCAAGGTCATCAACGGCTTTCACCCGTCATGAAGCTTGTCGACATTGAAACCTTTGTGGTCGGCAATCCGCCGCCGCATTTTGGCGGGCGGTATTTCGTCTTTGTGAAGCTGACTACCGATGGCGGTGTCTCTGGCGTTGGAGAGGCTTACTGCGTTCCGTTTGAACCGCACCTTGTTGCCAAGATGATCGAGGATGTCTTCGCCCGCTATATGGCCGGGCAGGACCCGCATGATATTGAGAGCATGTGGCGGCGCGTTTATTCGAGCGGCTTTACCCAGCATCCGGATCTGACGCTGATGGGTGTCCTGTCGGCGCTGGAAATGGCGTGCTGGGATATTGTCGGCAAGGAAGCGAACCAGCCGATTTACAAGCTTCTGGGCGGGCAGGTGCATGAACGGCTGCGCGCCTATACCTATATTTATCCGCGCCCCGGCGATCAGAGCGATGTCTATCACGATCCCGATCTGGCGGCAGAACGGGCGGCGGAATATCTCGCTCAAGGGTTCACCGCGCTGAAGTTTGATCCGGCGGGTCCTTATTCAGCCTTTGACGGACGCCAGTTGTCGCTGGAGGCGCTGGACCTTTGTGAGCGCTTTGCACGCACATTGCGCGAAGCTGTGGGCATGAAAGCCGACCTGCTCTTTGGCACACACGGCCAGATGACGGCGGCAGGGGCTATCCGGCTGGCGAAGCGGCTGGAACCGGCAGATCCGCTCTGGCTGGAAGAGCCGGTGCCACCCGATGCGCCGGAGGAAATGGCCAAGGTTGCCCGCGCCACGAGCATCCCCATCGCCACGGGTGAGCGGCTGACCACGAAATATGATTTTGCACGCCTGCTGAACGCAGGGTCTGCGGCCATCCTCCAGATGAATCTGGGGCGTGTCGGCGGCATTTTGGAAGCGAAGAAGATCGCAGGCATGGCCGAAGTGCATCACGCACAGATCGCGCCGCATCTCTATTGTGGCCCGATTGTCGGCGCCGCCAATATCCAGATCGCGACCTGTTCCCCCAACTTCCTGATCCTTGAGAGCATTGAGACCTGGGGTGGATTCCATAGCGAGATCTTGAAGGCGCCGATCCAGTTTGAGGAAGGCCATGTCATCCCGCCGACAGCCCCCGGCCTGGGTGTGGAACTCAACGAAGAGGTCGCCCGCGCCAATCCGTATACGGGCACGATGCTCCATCTCGAAATGACCCAGCACCCCGTTCAATGACCGAAGACTATGATTATGTGATCGTCGGCGCAGGCACGGCAGGCTGCGTCTTGGCCAATCGGCTGTCAGCGGATGGGAAGACGCGTGTCCTTCTGCTGGAGGCTGGCGGGTCAGATCAGATTGTCTGGATTCAATTGCCCATCGGCTATGGCCGGACGTTCTTTGATCGTCAGATCAACTGGATGTACGATACCCAGCCTGTCCCCGGGCTTGGCGGGCGGGAAAGCTATTGGCCGCGCGGTAAGGTGATCGGCGGATCCGGATCGATCAATGCGATGGTCCATGTGCGCGGGCAACCGCATGACTTTGAAGACTGGGCAGCGCTGGGCAATGAAGGTTGGGGCTGGGATGATGTCTTGCCCTATTTCGTGAAGGCCGAAGACCATGATCTGGGCGAAGGCCGGTATCATGGCGCAGGTGGCCCCCAACATGTCACTGAAATCAGTGCGAAGGCGCATCCGCTCAGTCGCACTTTCATCGAAACTGGCAAGGCCCTTGGCCTGCCGTTCGCGGCGGACCTGAACAGCCCGCAGGGTGAGGGCGTCGGCATTTATCAGATCAACACACGCCACGGCAGGCGCGCGTCGACCGCCAATGAGTATCTGCGGCCTGCGCTGCGGAAGGGTGGGGTGACGCTGCGCACCAAGTCGCACGCAACGCGCATCTTGTTTGAAGGTACGCGGGCGAGGGGCATTGCCTATCAACGGGGCGGCAAGTCGCACGAGGCTCGGGCAACGCGCGAAGTGATCCTGTCCGGCGGTTCGATCAATTCTCCTCAACTCCTTAGCCTTTCGGGCATTGGCGATGCGGCGGTGCTGAAGCCCCTCGGGATCGATGTTCTGGTGGATGCAAAGGCTGTGGGCCGGAACCTTCAGGATCATTTGGCTGTCAGCTATTTCTACAAGACACGCGTGCCGACGCTCAATGATGAGCTGCGTCCGCTCTGGGGCAAGATTAAGGCCGGGCTTCACTATGCGTGGAACCGCGGTGGGCCGCTGTCGATGAGCGTTAATCAGGGCGGTGGCTTTGTCCGCAGCGGGCCAGATGCGCCGCGCGTGAACTTGCAGCTGTATTTCAGCCCGGTGAGCTACACCCAAACCCCGCTTTCGGAGCGCAAGCTGCTGAATCCGGACCCGTTTTCGGCATTCCTGCTGTCGTTCAACAGCTGTCGGCCGACCAGCCGGGGGCATTTACAGATCAAGTCGGCGGACCCGTTTGACTATCCGTTGATCCAGCCCAATTACCTATCGACGCAACGGGATATTGATGAAGCGATCGCCGGAAACCGCATGCTGCGCGCTATCGCCCACACGGCACCGCTCAGCGATATCATCACCGAAGAACTCGTCCCCGGCGCCCATCTTCAGGGCGATGAGGCATTGCTCGAAGACTTCCGCAACCGGGCCGATACGGTCTACCATCCCTCCTGCACCTGCATGATGGGGCCAGATCCGGCAACGTCGGTGGTGGATGCGCGATTGCGTGTGCATGGTGTTCAGGGCTTGCGTGTTGTGGATGCGTCGGTTTTCCCGACGATCACATCAGGCAACATCAATGCGCCGACGGTGATGGTGGCTGAAAAAGGGGCTGAGATGATCCTAGAGGACCGCGCCTCGCACGCGTTAATTTAATTTACCGGTTGGTTTTGGTCGGCTAAGTTCCGGGAATCGGGACGGGAATGGCTGTAATGCAGAACAAAATCGAATTGAGAAAGCTGCCGCCGCTTAAGGCGTTGCGCGGATTTGAAGCCGCGACCCGCCATCAGAGCATCCGCGACGCCGCCGATGAGCTTTGCCTCACCCACCCCGCCGTCAGCCATCAGGTGCAATTGATTGAAGAGGCGCTGGGCGTCACCCTGTTTGCACAGGAAGGGCGGCACATTGTCTCCACGGATGAGGGGCGGGTGCTTTACCCTTATGTCCGCGCGGCCTTTGAATCGCTGCTGGAAGGGGTAGAGGCGGTCCACCGCAATGCGCTTGATAAGCCGCTGCGCGTGCAGACTTATGTCACGGCATCAATCCGCTGGCTGGCCAAGCGGGTTCCGCAGTTTCTGCACGACCATCCCGAAGTGCATCTGACATTGAGCACCTGTGCGGTCGATTGGGCGTTTGACGATGTCCATGCAGATGTGGGCCTAGTCTATTGCGAAGAAGTGCCTAACCCTAAGAAATATCATTGGGTTCCGCTGTTTGAATATGCGCTCTACCCTGTGTGCAGCCCCGCCTTTCTTGAGAAGATAGGTAAACCGGTCACCGTTGATGCGCTGATGACCCACCCGTTGGTCGCCATCTACACAGAAGTGCAGAATTGGGAGGCTTGGGCGACATCGGCAGGCGCGGACTTTAAACCTTCCGTCCCGTTCTTAATGGTCGATACCTTGGCCGTCGCGCTGGAAATGGCGCTGAATGGAGAAGGCATCGCCCTCGTTAATGGCCCGTTCGTCGATCAGGATCTGGCATCAGGCCGGTTGGTCCGACCGATTGATCACAAGGCGGTTTGCCCGGGATCATGGGGATTGATCTGCCGGAATGAAATGCGCGAAAACCTGCGCATCCGGACCTTCATGGACTGGGTTGCGAACAACGTCGCAGCGTCGGGAAGTCTAGTCGAGGCTGAACCAAGCGGACTTTGATTGCATGTAGCCTGCAAGGCATTCCATCGACTTGTCGCGCGTGTTTCCGGATTGCTTGTACCCACCAAAGGGTTGGGTCATGTCGCCATCGCCAAAGCAATTGACCCAGATCACACCGGCTTCCAGCGCCTTCACCATCCGGTGCGCGCGCTTAACGTCTGAGGTCCAGACGCTGGCTGCAAGGCCGTAGATCGAGTCATTGGCAAGCGCGATGGCCTCTGCCTCGCTATGGAATTTGAAGAGGGCCGCAACTGGCCCGAAAATCTCATCCCGCCCGACGGTCAGGCCCGGTGTCACACCCGTGAACAGGGTCGGGGTGACATAAGCGCCTGCCGGACGGGCGGCATCTGTGCCGCCGCCGAGCGCGACGGTTGCGCCGTCTTTTATGCCCTGTTCGATGCACGACAAGACGGAGGATTGATGTCCGTGGCTAACAACCGGCCCAAGGCTGGTCGTGGGGTCCAACGGGTCACCCGTCGTGTAAAGCTCTCCTGCCCGTTTGACGTAGCGCGCGACGAAGTCATCGTGGATATCGGCATGGACGAGAAGACGCGACCCGGCGTTGCAAACCTGCCCGGCATTGTCGAAAATGCCCATGATAGCGCGGTCCACCGCCGCGTCCATATCAGCCAGATCGGGCATGAAAATCTGCGGGCTCTTCCCGCCGGTTTCAAGCGCGACCCGCTTTAGGTTGGACTCGCCCGCGTAGATCATCAACTGCTTGCCGACCGCGGTT
>JBBATT010000115.1:0-7254 GCA_040398605.1 Chakrabartia sp. | reverse complement strand
GCATCGCAGCGGGCCAGACCATCTTTTGCCAAGGCTTTTCAGAGCCGGGTGCCGGGTCGGACCTTGCGAGCGTGCGCACCAAAGCGCGCTTGGAAGGCAATGAATGGGTCGTCAACGGCCAGAAAATCTGGACGAGCCTTGCGCACATCTCAGACTGGATTTTCGTCGTCTCGCGCAGCGAAGAGGGATCGAAGGGCCCCAAGGGCCTCACCTTCCTGATGATGGAAATTGATCAGCCTGGGATCGATATTCGTCCCATCAAGCAGATCAATGGCGACGCGGAGTTCAATGAAACTTTCTTCACCGATGCGAAGTGCCCGGCCGACAGCCTGATCGGCGCGGTGGGCGAAGGGTGGAAGATTGCGATGGGCCTGCTGGCGTTTGAACGCGGCGTGTCCACGCTGGGCCAGCAGATGGGCTTCCGCAATGAGTTGGACGGTGTCATTGAGGCTGCCAAGGCGAACGGTGCTGCGAACAATCCACTCATTCGCCAGCGGCTCGCTAAGGCAGAGATCGGCTTGCAGCTGATGCGTTACGGTGCGCTGCGAATGTTGTCGAACACGGATCATTCCAAGATTGATGGCGCCGCGTTGACCTACAAGATCCAGTGGGCGACCTGGCGTCGGTCGCTGGGGGAACTGGCGATGGACGTGCTTGGCCAAGGTGCAGAGATCGCGGAGGGCGAGGCTTATGAATGGTCGATGCTGCCGAACCTGTTTCTCTATTCGCGAGCTGATACGATTTACGGTGGGACCAACCAGATCCAGCGCAATCTAATTGCGGAGCGTGGTCTCGGTATGCCGCGTGAACCGCGGGGAGATGTATGATGGTGCCGAGCTATCCTGAACCCCGCAATTTGCTGAAGGGTAAGACCGTCGTCGTGACGGCTGCGGCTGGCACGGGGATTGGCTTTTCAGCCGCGAAACGTGCTTCGGAAGAAGGGGCGACAGTCCTCATCAGCGACTTTCATGAGCGTCGCTTGGGCGAGGCCGCAGATCGCATTGCGGCCGAAGTCGGTTGCGCCCGTCCAGCCACATTCGTGTGCGACGTGACGCAGCAGGACCATGTCGACGGCTTGCGTGATGCGGCCTTGGCGGCGCTTGGCCATGTCGACGTGCTGATCAACAATGCCGGGCTTGGCGGCGAGGCCTCGGTTGTCGATATGACCGATGATCAGTGGAGCCGCGTCCTCGACGTCACGCTGAACAGCGTTTTCCGCATGACGCGCAGCTTTCTGCCATCCATGTATGAACGCAAGACCGGCGTGATTGTGAACAATGCTTCAGTTCTCGGCTGGCGTGCGCAAAAGGGACAGGCGCACTATGCCGCCGCCAAGGCTGGGGTGATGGCCTTTACGCGTTGTTCCGCTGTTGAAGCGGCGGAGCATGGCGTCCGGATCAATGCGGTCGCTCCCTCCATCGCGATGCACGCCTTCCTCGCCAAGGTGACGACGGACGAATTGCTGGAAAAGCTCTCGGCGCAAGAGGCCTTTGGGCGCCCCGCTGAAGTTTGGGAGGTCGCCAACGTCATGATGTTCCTCGCGTCGGATTTGTCGTCCTACATGACGGGTGAGATCGTCTCCGTTTCGAGCCAGCGCGCATGACGGGGCCAAAAGTATTTGAAACGCCGGGTGCCCTGACGGGACAAGAAGGCACGCAACTCGGCCCGACGGACTGGCTGCTGATCGATCAGGACCGTGTGAACGGCTTTGCTGATGTGACAGGCGACCATCAATGGATCCACGTTGATGTCGAGCGTGCGAAGGAGGGTCCCTTTGGCGGCACCATCGCGCATGGCTATCTCACCATGAGCCTCGTCAATTACTTCCTCCCGCAGCTGATCGAGGTGCAGGGCTTTACCCATGCGGTGAATGTCGGCGCGGATCGCCTGCGCTTTCTGGCCCCCGTCAAGGTCGGGTCGCGCATCCGTGGCGTAGGCGAGATCGCGGCCGTTGAAGAGATTAAGGGCGCGATCCAATCCGTCGTGCGCGTCACCGTTGAAATTGAAGGCAGCGACAAGCCTGCCTGCGTTGTCGACACCATCAGCCGTTATTTTCCATAAAGGAGCTTACCATGGCGACACCCGAACAGAAGAGCGCAGCCGTGCACGGATATGTGGACGCGTTTGATAAAGGCGATCCCGAAGCCGTTGTGGCCCTGTTTGCGGAGGATGCCACCGTTGAGGACCCGGTCGGCACTCCGCTGAAGGTTGGCCACGCCGCGATCCGTGAGTTCTACACCGCGTCGATGGCGACAGGGGCCAAGCTGCGGCTGGACGGCCCGATCCGGCTCGCAAACGATTATGCGGCCTTCGCTTTTCAGGTCCAGCTGACGATGGATGGCAAGGACCTGACAGTAGACGTCATCGATACATTCAAATTCAATGCGGACGGCAAGGTGACGGAAATGCGCGCCTATTTTGGTCCGTCTAATATGACCGGTTTTTAAGGGAGATTATGATGCGGGAAGCAGCGATTGTCGCGACAGCGCGGACGGGCATCGGCAAGGCCTATCGCGGCGCGTTTAACGATACCGAAGCGCCAGTGCTGTCGAGCCATGTCGTCAATGCCGTGCTGGACCGGTCTGGGATTGATCCAGCGCGCGTGGATGACGTTTATCTGGGTGTCGGCAACCACTGGAACACACAGAGCTACAATCTCGGTCGCCTGACGGTGCACGCATCGAAACTGCCCAATAGCGTCGGCGGTTTCACGCTCGACCGCAAATGTTCGTCGGGCCTCAATGCCATTGCCTTAGCGGCGCGCGGTGTGATTGCGGACGAGATTGATGTCGCAGTGGCCGGTGGCATGGAGACGATCTCCATGACGCTCAACAAGTTCGCGCCCGGATGGCGCAACCGGTCACAAGCGGTGATCGATGCAGATCCCTATGCCTATATGGCGATGATTGAGACGGCAGAAGTCGTGGCCGAACGCTATGGTGTATCGCGTGAGGCACAGGATGCCTTTGCCGCCTTGAGCCAGCAGCGCGCAGGCGCCGCACAAGTGGCCGGTCGGTTCAATGATGAGATCGTTCCGATTACCGTCGAAAAGTCGCTGAAGGACAAGGAAGGCAATGAGACGGGTCGGGAAACCGTAACCATTACCGCCGATGAAGGCGTTCGCGGCGACACCACCGCAGAAGGTCTGTCGCTGCTTCGGCCTGTCTTCAAGGACGGTATGGTCATCAAGGAAGGCAAGCACATTACGGCCGGTAACGCCTCGCAGCTGTCAGACGGTGCGTCGGCCCAGATTGTGATGGATCTGGCGACCGCGCAGAAGGAAGGGCTTCCCATTCTCGGTGTCTATCGCGGCTTTCAGGTCGCCGGATGCGATCCTGATGAGATGGGCATCGGTCCCGTCTTCGCCATTCCAAAGCTGTTGCAGCGGGCTGGCCTGAAGATCGACGATATCGGCCTGTTCGAAATCAACGAGGCCTTTGCCAGCCAGGCGATCTACTGCCAGCAGAAGCTTGGCATCGACCCTGATAGGCTCAACGTCGATGGCGGCGGCATTGCGCTTGGCCATCCCTTTGGGATGACGGGCAGTCGTCTGGTCGGTCATGCGCTGATCGAGGGCAAGCGTCGGGGTGTGAAGTATGTCGTTATCTCGATGTGCGTTGCAGGCGGCATGGGTGCAGCAGGACTGTTCGAGGTCGCCTGATGTCGCTGGAGGCGCTTCCGCCCACGATCCCTCATGCCGCGGCCCTCGCGGCCGTGCGCTGGGGTGATGCACCGGCCTTGCTGGAGCACGGGGAGGTTTGGAGCTTCAACCAGCTTTGGGCGAAGTGCCGCGAAGCAGCATCCGCGCTGTTGGCGCGCGGGGTGGGAGAGGGGGACCGGATCGCGATTTGGGCGCCGAACAGCCGCGAGTGGGTTGTCGCGGCGGTTGCCGCCATGACGTGCGGTGCGGCGATTGTTCCGCTCAACACCCGGCTTAAGGGCCGCGAGGCCGGGGACATCTTGCGGCGGACCCATGCGCGGATGATGTTCACCGTGCGGGACTTTCTGGGCATCGATTATCCGGCTCTCCTCTCTGCTGAAGACCTGCCGGACCTTGCCGAGACTGTATTGCTCGACTCCGATTTCGGGACTTTTCTTGAAAGCGGGAAGGGTGCTGAGGATGCTGCGATTGACGCAGCTTTGGCACGCCTGACAGCAGATCATCTGTCTGACATCCTGTTCACCAGCGGCACCACCGGCGTGCCCAAGGGCGTGATGATGACCTATGGGCGCGTCATCCCCCAATGCGGCGTCTGGATCGGCAATACGGGGCTGTCGGCTGGTGAGCGCTATCTGATCGTCAATCCGTTCTTCCACAGCTTCGGCTTCAAGGTGGGCTGGGTCGCCTGTCTCATTAGCGGCGCTGTGATCGTGCCCATGCCGCAGTTCGATGTTGCATCCGCGCGTGACAGCATTGTGAGGGACCGGATCAATTTCCTCCCCGGACCACCGACGATCTTCCAGATGCTGCTCGCCGAAAAGGAGCGGGAGGACTTTGACTGCTCGTCGCTTCGCGGTGGCACGACAGGTGCGGCCACTGTCCCTCCGGTTCTGGTTGAACGCATCCGGACCGAACTTGGCATGAAGGATATCATCACCGCTTATGGGATGACGGAGTGTGTCAACATCACCAGTTGCCGCCCCGGTGATCCGGTGAACCTGATCGCCACAACCTGTGGTGCCGCGATACCGGGTAATGAGGTGATCATTGCAGGCGAGGATGGGCAAGAAGTGCCACGTGGCGAAACCGGCGAAATCTGGGTGCGCGGGCAGGGCGTGATGCTCGGCTATCTCGATGATCCCGAAGCGACGGCAGAGGCGATTGATGCCAATGGCTGGCTACACACGGGCGACGTCGGGACGATGGACGCCAATGGCTATGTCCGCATCACCGACCGTTTGAAGGACATGTACATTTCTGGCGGATTCAATGTGTATCCGGCGGAAGTGGAAAAGCTGCTGTCCAACCACCCGGCGGTGGGAATGGTCGCCGTCGTCGGTATCGCCGATGAGCGCATGGGCGAAGTCGGCAAGGCCTATATTGTTCTGCGACCCGGTACGGCTGCAACCGAGGCGGAAATGGCCGCTTGGTCGCGGGAGAATATGGCCAATTACAAGGTGCCTCGCAGCTTCGTGTTTGTTGACGATGTCCCCCGCAATGCGTCGGGCAAGGTGCTTAAAACGGAATTGCGATAGCGGCTTATAGATTCTGCGGCGCAATTGCGGAAAGTAAGCCGTTTGGACGATTTACATGAGGTCCTTGAGGGTCGCATGTTCGGCCAAGCGGATAAGAAAAGAACGGATTGGGAGAGCGCATGTCGAAGGAACTTCGTTACGTCATCATCGGCGCTGGCATGGCCGGCATTCTTGCGGGCATTAAGCTGCTGGAGCGCGGTGAAAAGAACTTCACGATCCTCGAAAAGGCCTCCAGCCTTGGCGGAACCTGGCGCGAAAATCGCTATCCGGGGCTGACCTGCGATGTGCCGGCGCATGCCTATACCTATAGCTTTGCGCCCTATGCCGAATGGAAGTCTTATTACGCCAATGGGCCAGATATCCGCGACTATTTTGAAAAGGTCGCAGCGGACTTCGGCGTCAATCCTTACATCCGCTACAATGCAGAAGTCACAAGCTGTGATTTCGATGAAGCGACGGCGACTTGGACGGTCGGCGTCTCGGGCACAGAAGAAATTGAGGCCGACATCGTCATTTGCGCGTCAGGCGTGCTGCACCACCCGAAGATACCGGATATTCCGGGTCTCGACAGCTTTGCGGGTAAGGCATTCCACTCGGCGCGCTGGGATGACAGTGCCCAACTGGATGGCACGCGGGTCGGCATTGTCGGCTGCGGATCGACGGGCGCGCAGATCCTGACCGCGCTCACCGGCCGGTCAAAGCAGGTTGTCCATTTTCAGCGGTCGCCACAGTGGATCATGCCTGTTCCACAATTCGACTATACTGATGAGGAGCGCGAAGCTTTCCGCAAGGATGTGAAGCTGATCGATGAAATCCGCTACAATAAGGAATATTGGGACGCGATCCTGCGCTTCACAGACGGCATCACGAACATCGATGGGCCTCAGATGAAGGAAATCGAAGCCTATTGCCTTCAGAACCTCGAAAACAGCGTGACCGACCCTGAACTCCGCAAGAAGTTGACCCCGAACTATCGGGCAGGGTGCAAGCGGCTGATCTATTCCTGGTGCTATTATGATCACGTCCAGAAACCCAACGTCTTTGTCGACACAGGGGCGATTGAGCGCGTGGAACCGGCAGGCGTACGTATGAAGGACGGAACCCTGCACGAGCTTGATGTCCTTGTCCTTGCAACAGGCTTCCGCGCGGACCGCTTCATCCGTCCGGCTTCGGTCGTCGGTCGGAACGGAAAGTCGTTGGATGATGCTTGGTCCTTGCGACCGACAGCCTTCAACGCGCTGACACTTCCCGACTTCCCGAACTTCTTCATGCTCAACGGGCCGACGGGGCCGGTTGGCAATTTCTCTTTGATTGATATTGCAGAAGCTCAGTGGAAATATGTCGATCAACTCATTGATCGGCTCCGTGCCGGCAATGCCCGTGCTGTTGAGCCAACGCATGAAGCCATGGCCGACTATGAGGAAAAGCGGATCGCGGCTGCAAAGAAGACGATCTTTGGCAGCGGCTGCACCAGCTGGTATCTTGACGATACCGGCGTGCCAGCGAGCTGGCCCTGGAGCTATCAGGCCTTTGTAGATGCGATGGCCAAGCCAGACTTTGAGGACTTCCGCTTCGCTGCGTAACTACTGAAGCCCACTTCTAAGCAGGTGGACCAGTTGCGATTGCCGCCGCGCGCCCGTCTTCGCAAAGATTGAGCGGAGATGCGCGCGCGCGGTATTGTGAGCGATGCCCAACGTATCTGCTGCATCTACAAGCGATCTGCCGCTAGCGAGCGAGACGGCAAGTGTCGCCTCCATGCGGGTCAGTTGGAACAAATCCCTGATCGCGGCGGGGTCCAGCTGGGTGTCGTCGCCGGGCACTGTGATGAACAGCGCCAGATTTGCGCCCCCACGAATGATCGTCGGAACGTGGATCGGGCGGGCGACAACAACAAGATCGCGTCCATTTGAACGACTGAGCTTGAACCGGACGGGTGCCGGAATATCGCCAATACGCGTCAAAAGCCCTTCGATGGTTTTCTGATGGCCTTTGTCGGCAATGCGGAGTTTCCCGTCTCTCGCACCGATACCATCGTCTGCATCCAGCAATTGATCAGCA
>JBBATT010000114.1:0-7319 GCA_040398605.1 Chakrabartia sp. | reverse complement strand
ATGAAGCACGCAATCGTCCAGAGAAGTCCGGGCGATTCCATCATGCGGGTAAGGCCTCCATGCTACGCGCGGCCAAGCGCCGAGCCTCACCGTCAATCTCCAGAACATCGGAGATGGTTGACGGTGCCGCTGCGTCATAGGCGTGCAGGACAGATTCCACAATCACTGCGATGTCCGTAAATGCGATCCGCCGTTCCAGAAAAGCTGCGACTGCCATCTCATTTGCCGCGTTAAGAATGGCTGGTTTTGCTCCCCCTTCAACCATGGCCTCGCGCGCCAGACGGAGGGCTGGAAAACGGTCTTCATCGGGGGCCTCAAATTCGAGCTTCGCAACATCAGCAAGGTTCAGGCGCGCCACCGGCGTGTTGATCCGTTCAGGCCAAGCAAGGCAATGCGCAATCGGGATGCGCATATCGGGCGCGCCCATCTGCGCGAGCACGGACCCATCGACATATTCGACCATCGAATGGATGACCGATTGCGGATGGAAGATCACTTCCAACCGGTCAGCGGGCATATCGAACAGATAGTGCGCCTCGATCAGTTCCAGCCCTTTGTTGAACATCGTCGCGCTGTCGATGGTGATCTTTGCACCCATTGACCAGTTCGGGTGCTTGAGCGCCTGTTCTGGCTGCGCCGCCTGCATCTCCGCCTTGGTCCAGGTCCGGAAGGGCCCGCCACTGGCGGTCAAGATGATCTTGGCAACGCCCCTGGGCGCGGATTGGTCGAGACACTGAAAGACAGCATTATGTTCACTGTCAGTCGGCAGCAGCGTGGCCCCCGATGCCCGCGCCACAGCCAGCATTAGGTCGCCTGCAGAAACCAGCGCCTCCTTATTGGCGAGCGCGACTGTTTTCCCGCGCTCAAGTGCGGCCAGCGTGGGCGCCAGTCCCGCACAACCGACAATCGCCGCCATCGTCCAGTCGGCGTCAAGGTGCGCTGCATCGATCAAGGCCTGCGGGCCAGATGCGACACCAATATTGGTCCCGGAAAGGGCTGCCTTGAGCGCCTCGTAAAGCGTTTCGTCAGCAATCACCGCAAGCTTGGCATTGGTCGCCCGCGCCGCCGCCGCCAGCCCTGCCACATCCTGCGCCGCTGTCAGCGCGAGCACCTGATAGGCCTCTGGCGACCTCATCACGAGGTCCAACGTCGATTGGCCAATGGAGCCAGTCGCGCCGAGGATGGAGACCGTCTTCACGGCAGCATCCTAACCAAGATGCCAAATGAGGAGAGCAGCCACCGGCAATGATGTCACGACGCCATCCAGCCGATCAAGGACGCCGCCATGGCCGGGAAGGATCGTGCCGCTGTCCTTCACCCCGGCCCGGCGTTTCATCCAGCTTTCAAAGAAATCGCCAATCTGAGCCAACAGGGCAAGGCCTGGGCTCGCCATCGCCAGTTGGAACGGCAGGTCATAATAACTCGCCAGACCCCAGCCGAGCAGCAAAGCCGCGACCATGCCCCCGATCAGGCCAGACCACGTCTTGTTCGGGCTGACGGACGGCGCAACCTTTGGCCCACCGAAATTACGGCCAGCAAAGAACGCCCCGATGTCAGTCGCCCAAACGAGCGAAAGCGCCCAGAAGGCCAGCAGCAATCCATCATCCTGCATACGAATCCAAAGGAGCGCGATGATGGGCAGAGCGACATAGGGAATGCCCGCGGCCAGCCAGCGATTGCGTGTGGCGATCCATAAAAAGATCGTCGCACCAGCCGTCGCGGCAAGGGCCACAACACTAGGACCCGCAGCAAGCGGCGACATGAGTGCGAGGGGGATGCATAACGCATATTGCGTCAATCGGCGCTGCTCGGACCCGCGTGTGAGCTCGGCCCATTCGCCGCCCATGATCAGCGCCGCCACCGTGGCCAAGACCCAAAGCGCGCTCCCGCCGAGCCAAAGTTCCAGCACAGCCACGATGATGAGGAGAATACCAACGGTGACGCGCTGGACCAGTTCAGGCGTCACAGACCACCAAAGCGCCGCTCACGCTCCCCAAATCCGGCAATGGCAGCGGCAAGGTCGGCTTTCCCAAAATCGGGCCACAACGTGTCCACGAACATCAGTTCGGCATAGGCCGCCTGCCAAAGAAGAAAGTTGGATAGCCGCTGCTCCCCCGATGTCCGGATCACAAGGTCGGGCGCGGGAATATCAGCGGTATAAAGTTCCGCCTCAATCGCCTCTGGCGTTATCGCGTCCAGCGACATGCCCGAACCGGCAACCTTGGACGCTAACTGGCGGGCGGCGCGCGCAATTTCTGCCTGCGAGCCATAGTTGAGCGCGATCACAAGTGTTGTCCGGCTATTTGAAGCCGTCCGCGCCATTGCGTCGTCGATCAACGTGACGAGATCTGGCTTGAGCGCCTGATAGTCCCCGATGATCCGCAACCGCACGCCATTGGCGGCGAGTTCGTCAATATCGTCGACGATGAACCTACGAAGGAGGCCCATAAGATCACTGACCTCATCGGCTGGGCGGCGCCAATTCTCCGTGGAAAAGGCATAAAGCGTGAGCACCTGTATGCCGAGATCCCCTGCCGCGCGAACGACCGCTTTTGCCGCTTCAATACCCTTACGATGGCCCGCAATGCGCGGCAAAAGCCGACGCTTGGCCCATCGACCATTGCCGTCCATAATGATCGCGACATGCCGCGGGACGTTGCCGCCCTGCCCTGCCGCGGCCGCAGGGGCCGAGGCACCACTCACTTGGTGAGGATTTCCTTTTCCTTAGAACCAAGTGCCGCATCAATTTCGGAAATGGTCGCATCCGTCAGCTTCTGGACTTCCGTTTCCAGCCGCTTGCGATCGTCTTCGCTGATCTCTTTCTTCTTTTCGTCCGTCTTCAGCGCGTCGTTGCCGTCGCGGCGCACGTTGCGGACGGCGATTTTCGCCTTTTCCGCATATTGGTGCGCAAGCTTGGCCAGTTCCTTGCGGCGGTCCTCGGTCATGTCCGGGATTGGCAGGCGGATATTCTGACCGTCTGTGATCGGGTTGATCCCGAGACCGGCATTCCGGATGGCCTTTTCAACCGGCGTGACGTTCGATTTGTCCCAGACCTGAACCGACAACATGCGGGGTTCCGGTGCAGACACCGTGGCAACCTGATTGAGCGGCATGTTGGCGCCATAAACCTCGACCTGAATGGGGTCGAGCAGCGTTGTGTTGGCGCGGCCCGTGCGCAGGCCACCCAGATCGCTTTTCAGCGATTCCAGCGCCCCGTGCATACGACGTTCGATATCGGCCTTGTCATAGGATGGCATAGTCCTGCTCCCTCAATTTTTGTTTGTAACCATCGTCGCCGTCCCCTCTCCAGCGAGGACGCGGGCAAGATTGCCGTCCTCGCGGATCGAAAACACAACGATCGGAATATTGTTATCACGGCACAGCGCAACGGCGCTTGCGTCCATGACTTTCAGATTGTCGGACAACACAGTATCGAAGCTCAGGCTTTCGTAACGCGTCGCGGTCGGGACCAGCTTGGGGTCCGCGTCATAGACGCCGTCGACGCTTGTGCCCTTAAACAGCGCATCGCACTTCATTTCAGCAGCGCGCAGGGCAGCGCCGGAATCAGTCGTGAAATACGGGCTGCCAACACCCGCAGCGAAAATGACGACGCGGCCTTTTTCGATGTGGCGCTCTGCACGGCGGCGGATAACGGGCTCACAGACCTGATCCATCTGGATCGCGGATTGGACGCGGGTGTCGACGCCGATCTGTTCAAGTGCATTCTGCATCGCCAGCGCGTTCATGATCGTCGCCAGCATGCCCATATAGTCGGCCTGCGCGCGATCCATGCCCTTGGCAGCACCGGCCATACCACGGAAGATATTTCCGCCGCCAATGACGAGGCAGATTTCAAAGCCGGCATCTTTGGCCGCCTTCACTTCCTGCGCCATGCGGGCAACTGTCTCTGGCTCGATGCCAAAGCCCTGATCCCCCATCAACACTTCACCGGACAGCTTCAGGAGAATGCGTTTGAAGCCGGGACGCGTCATGGGCGGAAGACTCTTTCTAAAACCAAGCAGACAAAAAGCGTGGCGCGCACCCTAATGCGGGTGCGCGCCCTTGCCAAGCGTTGGGCTTAAAGGCCCGCTGCCGCAGCCACTTCGGCTGCGAAGTCGCTTTCAACCTTCTCAATGCCTTCACCGAGCTGGAAGCGGACATAGTCCGTCAGCGTGATCGGCGAACCGGCGTCCTTGCCGGCTGCGGCAACAACGTCCGAAATCTTGGTCTTGCCGTCCATCACGAACAGCTGATTGAGCAGTGCGTTTTCCTTGACAAACTTGGCAACGCCACCGTCGACCATCTTGGCGATCACTTCGGCGGGCTTGCCGCTTTCGGCTGCCTTTTCCTGGGCGATCTTGCGTTCACGATCAATGACATCGGCAGGGATGCCGCTTTCGTCGAGCGCGAGCGGGAAAGCTGCTGCCACATGCATGGCGAGCTGCTTGCCAAGGGCTTCGAGCTTGTCAGCAGGTGCCGCGCTTTCAAGTGCCACAAGAACGCCAATCTTGCCGAGGCCTGTCGCCACAGCGTTGTGCACATAGGCAACGATAGCGCCCTGTTCGACCTTAAGAACCTTGGCGCGGCGCAACGTCTGGTTTTCACCAATCGTTGCGATGTTGCTCGTCAGCTTTTCAGCGACCGTACCGCCAGCGGGATAGGCCGCGCCGGCGAGGGCTTCGACATCGTCCCCGTTCGCAAGTGCGATTTCGGTGACGTTGCGAACGAAGTCTTGGAACTGGTCGTTCTTTGCAACGAAATCAGTTTCCGAGTTCACTTCAACTGCAGCGCCAACCGTGCCGTTGACAGCAACGCCAACGAGACCTTCAGCCGCCGTGCGGCTGGACTTCTTAGAGGCGGTGGCTAGGCCCTTGGCACGCAACCAGTCAACAGCGGCTTCCATGTCGCCATTGGCTTCTGAAAGCGCTTTTTTGCAGTCCATCATGCCTGCGCCGGATTTATCGCGCAGGTCCTTGACCATCGAAGCAGTAATTTCTGCCATGTCTTTTATCCCTTCGGTTTTAGATGGCGTCACCCCCGCCGCAGCGGGGGTCCTTCATGCGCCACAGCGGGCGCGTTACGGATTCCCGCTTTCACGGGAATGACAAAACAGATCAGGCGTCGGCGAGGACGGCTTCGGCCGGCGGCTCATCCATCGCACCAAGGTCAACACCACGCGATGCTGCGGCCTGCTGGCCACCGCGGGTCGCGGCAGTTGCAATGGCATCGCAGTAAAGGCGGATGGCGCGGCTGGCGTCGTCATTGCCCGGAACCGGGAAGGCGATGCCATCAGGCGAAACGTTCGAATCGAGTATGGCAACGACAGGAATACCAAGAACGTTGGCTTCCTTGATCGCCAGTTCTTCCTTGTTGGCATCGATCACGAACATAACGTCCGGAACGCCGCCCATGTCGCGGATACCGCCGAGCGAAAGTTCAAGCTTGTCGCGCTCACGCGTCATCTGAAGAACTTCCTTCTTGGTGAAACCAGAGGTGTCACCCGAAAGCGTTTCTTCCATGGTCTTGAGGCGCTTGATCGAACCGGAAATGGTCTTCCAGTTGGTCAGCATGCCGCCGAGCCAGCGGTGGTTCACAAAATGCTGGCCCGAAGCGCGGGCTGCATCAGCAATCGGGCCCTGCGCCTGGCGCTTGGTACCGACGAACAGAACTTTGCCGCCACGAGCAGCCGTCTGCGACACGAAGTCGAGAGCACGCGCAAACAGCGGAACGGACTGCGAAAGATCTAGAATGTGCACGCCGTTGCGATCGCCAAAGATGTAAGGCTTCATCTTCGGGTTCCAGCGGTGCGTCTGGTGGCCAAAATGTGCACCTGCTTCAAGCAATTGGTGCATAGTGACAGTAGGAGCTGCCATAGGGATATATCCTTCCGGTTGGTCCACTGAGAGGCGAGAACGGAGCATCGCTCCGCACCGGGTTATGTGCCTCCCATGCGGGATTGAGGCGGCGCGCTTACCTCGGGATTGCCTACAATGCAAGTCTTTCGGGCAAGCCTTTCGGCTGATTTACGGCAGCCCAAGTGCCTTGTGCGTCTGAAGTGACAGGCGCCAGCGGGGATGATCCATCACAAAGTCGATCGCCGCTTTCAGATTTTCGTCGCGCATGAGGCTGTCCATCGGTTGGATGAGGAAATGGTCAAACGCCCAATCCTCCATCGATGCCCAGTCGCTCCCCGGCTGTGGCCAAACCAGCTTCAGCTCATTGCCGCTGCGCTGAACAACGTCGCTACCGGCCTTAGGGCTGATGCACAGCCAATCGATTCCAGGCGTGGCCGGGAGCGTGCCGTTGCTTTCCACGCCAATCTCAAAGCCGTGGGTGTGCAAAGCATCGATCAGGGCCACGTCCAATTGGAGCATCGGCTCGCCACCGGTGATGACAACATAGGGCGTTCCGCAGGCACCTGCGCCCCAAGTGGCCGTCACAGCCTCGGCAAGCGCCTGTGGCGTCGCAAACTTGCCGCCGCCCTCGCCATCCGTGCCCACAAAATCAGTATCGCAGAACTGGCAGATCGCCGTTGCCCGGTCCTGTTCCCGCCCCGTCCACAAATTGCATCCGGAAAACCGCAGAAACACAGCTCTGCGGCCCGCTTGAGCGCCCTCTCCCTGCAATGTCAGGAAAATTTCTTTGACCGAATAGGTCACGGCCGCCCCGCATAGTCTGTCGGGTCCGCAACGCCGGCATCGTGGAAACCCTTTTGGCGCAAGCGACAACTGTCACACTGGCCACAATGACGAAGGTCTTTCGTCGGATCGTAACAGGACCAGCTCATCCCAAGGTTGATGCCAAGGCCCGTTCCCGCTGTCACAATATCGGCCTTCGTCATGTGCACCAGCGGCGTGTGGACGCGGAAGGGATCGCCTTCGACGCCCGCCTTGGTCGCCAAATTGGCCATCGCCTCAAACGCATCGATGAACTCTGCCCGACAGTCGGGATAGCCCGAATAATCCAAGGCGTTGACCCCAATCGCAATGTCGCGTGCGCC
Organism: Chakrabartia sp.; assembly: GCA_040398605.1. GTDB lineage: Bacteria > Pseudomonadota > Alphaproteobacteria > Sphingomonadales > Sphingomonadaceae > Aquisediminimonas. Next base: position 319 of record JBBATT010000114.1, on the reverse strand, counting down.
GACAGCTTCCGCCCAGCCGAGGCAAAGCGACAGGAAGATTGTGTTGCGCGCAGGCACATACGTAATCGGGATACCGGGCTCTACGCCCCCCTTCGGCACGGCGATGCCGCCGTCAGTCAGCGCCGAGCCGCCGAACTGCGTCAGATCCAGAGGCAAAACCACGTGCCGCTCCGCACCCAAAGCTTCCGCCACGCGCGCGGCCGCCTGAAGCTCAATACGGTGGCGCTGATTATAGTCGATCGTCAGCGCAAAGAGGCGCCAACCGGCGGCCTTCGCCATGGCCGCGACGACAAGCGAATCGAGTCCGCCGGATATCAGC